>CAYZBB010000051.1:0-36508 GCA_964476495.1 uncultured Actinomycetes bacterium
TCTCGTTCGGCGTCTTCTGCCGATTCGCCCCCTCGACCAGGCCGATCATCCGGTCGATGAAACTCTCGCCCGGCTTCTGCGTGATCCGTACCACGATCCGGTCGGAGAGCACCTTGGTGCCACCGGTGACCGCGCTGCGGTCGCCGCCGGATTCGCGGATGACCGGGGCCGACTCGCCGGTGATCGCCGACTCGTCGACGCTGGCGATGCCCTCCACCACGTCGCCGTCGCCCGGGATGACCTGCCCGGCCTCGACCACGACGACGTCGCCGAGGATGAGCTGGGTGGCCGACACGGCCAGTTCGGCGGCGGTCGTCGATCCGGGTTGCCAGCCGGACAGGCGGCGGGCCATGGTGTCCTGCTTGGCCTTTCGCAAGGACTCGGCCTGGGCCTTGCCCCGTCCCTCGGCGACCGCCTCAGCCAGGTTGGCGAACAGCACGGTCAGCCACAACCACACCGTGATCGCCCAGGCGAACCCCGACGGTGCGGCGATGGCCAGCACGGTGGTGAACGCCGAGCCGATCTCCACGATGAACATCACCGGGTTGCGCCACAGGGTGGCCGGGTTGAGTTTCCGCAGCGCGTCCGGCAGCGACCGGACCATCTGTGTGGGGTCCAGCAGGCCACCACGGACCCGGTGCGGGGTCGACGGCGGGGTGGCCGGGGGTGGGGTGGCCGAGAACGGGGCGTCCGCTGTCGTCACAGTCATCGCGGTATCTCCTACAGGCCCTCGGCCAGCGGGCCGAGAGCAAGCGCGGGAAGGTAGGTGAGGGCGACCAGCACGACGGTGACGCCGGTGAGCATGCCGACGAACAGCGGCTGGTAGGTCCGCAGGGTGCCGGCGGACGCCGGGGTGGGGTGTTGCGCGGCCAGGGATCCGGCCAGGCCAAGCACCAGGATGATGGGCAGGAACCGGCCGATCAGCATGGCCAGTCCGAGTGCGGTGTTCCACCAGGGGGTGTTCACGCCGATCCCGGCGAACGCGGACCCGTTGTTGTTGCCGGCCGAGGCGAAGGCGTAGAGCACCTCGGACAGGCCGTGCGGCCCGGTGTTCAGGGCGGTGTCGCTGTTGCCGGTGGCGAACGCGGCAGCGGTGCCGATCAGCACCACCAGCGGAGTCACCAGGAAGTACAGCGAGGCAAACTTGATCTCCCGGGCGCCGATCTTCTTGCCCAGGTACTCCGGTGTCCGGCCGACCATCAGCCCGGCCACGAACACCGTGATCACCGCCAGCACCAGCATCCCGTACAACCCGGAACCGGTGCCACCGGGCGCGATCTCGCCGAGCATCATGTTGACCATCGGAACCAGGCCGCCCAGGGCGGTGTAGGAGTCGTGGAAAGAGTTCACCGCCCCGGTCGAGGTCAGGGTGGTGGCCGCCGCGAAAGTGGCGGATTGGGACACCCCGAACCGGGTTTCGGTGCCTTCGGTGGCCGCACCGACCGCCTGCGGCACCGTACCGGCATGGGCGAGCTGGAACACGTTGACCAGCACCACGCTGATGATCGCCAGCGTCGCCATGACCGCGACAATCGCGTAGCCCTGACGGTTGTCGCGGACCATCCGGCCGAACGTGCGGGGCAGCGCGAACGGGATCAGCAGCAGCAGGAGGATCTCGAGCCAGTTCGTCCACGACGTCGGGTTCTCGAACGGGTGGGCGCTGTTGGCGTTGTAGAAGCCGCCGCCGTTGGTGCCCAGTTCCTTGATGGCCTCCTGGCTGGCCACCGGACCACCGGTCAAGTGCTGGGTGGTGCCGGCCAGCGCCGTCACGTCCGTGCCGCTGGACAGGTTCTGCACCACCCCGCCGAGGATCAACAGGACCGCGCCGACGAAGGCCAGTGGCAGCAGAACGCGCAGCACGATCCGGACCAGGTCGACCCAGAAGTTCCCGAGCCGGTCCACGCCGGACCGGGCGAACCCTCGGACGACCGCGGCGGCGACCGCGATCCCGACGGCGGCGGACACGAAGTTCTGCACGGCCAACCCGGCCGCCTGCACCAGGTAGCCCATCGTCGACTCGCCCGAGTAGGACTGCCAGTTCGTGTTGGTGACGAAGCTGATCGCGGTGTTCCACGCCTGATCCGGCGACACCGGGGCCAAACCCAGGGACAGCCACAGGTGATCCTGCAGCCGCTGCAGCCCGTAGAGCAGCAGCACCGACACCGCGGAGAACGCCAGCACGCTGCGCGCGTACACCCCCCACGACTGCTCGCCTGCGGGATCCACACCGACCAGCCGGTAGATGCCATGCTCCACCCGGCTGTGCCGGGTCGGGGTCAGCACGCGGGCCAGGTAGTCGCCCAGCGGCCGGTAGGTCAGCGCGAGCACGATGATGAGAGAGGCGATGAACAGCACTCCCGCTGTCGTCTCCGTCATGTCAGAACCGCTCCGGGAACACCAGGGCCACCACCAAATAGCCCACCAGCACCACCGCCAATGCGGCGCCGACCAGGTTGACCCAACTCACAGTGCGCTCACAGCCGCTCGGCCCCCTTCACCGCGAGGGCCAGCACGGTGAACAACGCCACCGTCAGCAGCACGAACAGCAGATCGGACACCACAGGACCTCTCCAGACCATTGCGGCCCCGGCGGGGCCGGACGACCCAGTGAAACCCCGGATCATCGACATATCCGTGGTTTTCACGAAATCTCTACGCCCCCGACGCGAATTTTCACGTCTTCGATACGCCGGAACGGCGCTCGGAGCGATTGGATCGGAATGTGCGTCTCGACCCGATCCTGCAGGCCCGTCGCGGCTGGGTCGTCGCCGCGTCCGCGGCGCTGCCGCTACTGACCTGCTGGCTGCTGTCCCTGGTCCGGGACACCATCGCGAACACCACGGCGGCTCTGGTGCTGGTGTTGCTGGTGGTCGCCGCGGCCGCGGCCGGCATCCGGCCGGCCGGGATCGTCGCCGCCCTCACCGCCGCCGTGGGGTTCGACTACTTCCTCACCGCCCCCTACCTCACGTTCGCGATCGCCGACCCAGCCGACATCGAGACCGCCGTCCTGCTGCTGCTGGTCGGTGGCGCCGTCGGCGAGATCGCATTGTGGGGTCGACGGCAGGCCGCTCAGGCCAGCCGCGAACAGGGCTACCTCGATGGAGTCATCGGGACCGCCGCGACCGCCGCCGCCGGCCGATCCTCCACCAGCCAACTCATCGACCAGGTCGCCCGCCAGATCACCGACGTCCTGCGGATCGACGACGCCCACTTCGACCCCGCCACCCACTTCGGGGGGCCGACCGTGAGCGACGACGGCCGCATCACCCGCAACAATCGGACCATCGACGTCGCCCGGCGGGGGCTCCCCACCGACACCACCACCGCATTGCCGGTCACCGGCGGCGGCCGAATTCAGGGTCATTACCTGCTGACCGCCTCCACCAAGGTCGCCCGCCCCTCGCGGAACCAGCTCCGCGTTGCCGTCCTGCTCGCCCAGCAAGTCGGAGCCGCGCTCGCCGGCCGCCCCACGCTCAGGCGGGACGACGCGAGCTGAACTCGTCGGCCGGGCCACGGGGCCCCGCGATCGGCGACCCTGCGAGTCGCCTACGTGGCATCGTGCTGTTCCAGCCATCTTGAAATTGCCTGGTTTGTTTCTTCCGGCTTTTCTTGCTGGATCCAGTGCCCGCAATCCAGACTGACTACTTCCACGTGGGGCACGAACTCCGCCAGTTTCTCAGACTTCTGGACCACATCCCGGTCGCCATAGATCATGAGCGTGGGCTGCCGGATGATCGGGTCCACGTCCGCCAGCAAGCGCCAGTTGCGGTCAAGATTCCTGTACCAATTCACACTGCCCGTGAACCCCGTCGATTCGAAGGCGGAGACGAAAACGGCCAGTTCGCGCTCGCTCATGACGGGATCACCGAGTGGCGTTTCCGCTCTGGCGAGATCGATCAGCGCCATACCCGGCTGAGGCTCCCTGGGGGGCTCGTTCTTCCGGTATATGTTGCGAAGGAACTGGAAGGTGTTCTCTTCGAAAACGGCGTCCGCGACGCCTGGCTGCCGATTGAAGTGGACGAAGTAGAAGTCGCCGCCAAGAACATCTTCCATGACCTCGATCCAGGGCTTTTCTCCGCGCTCCTGGTAAGGCAAGCTCAGGTTGATCACCTTGTTGACGCGGTCCGGATGCAGCAGGGTCAGTCCCCAGACGACCATTGCACCCCAATCATGACCGACAAAGGTGGCATCTTCGTATCCGTAGTGATCGAGAAGTGCAACGAGATCGCCCGACAGGTG
This sequence comes from uncultured Actinomycetes bacterium, assembly GCA_964476495.1. Classification (GTDB taxonomy): domain Bacteria; phylum Actinomycetota; class Actinomycetes; order Mycobacteriales; family Nakamurellaceae; genus Nakamurella. The sequence goes on from CAYZBB010000051.1 coordinate 4,240, forward strand.
TTCAATGTCGTAGTCAATGACGTCGGTCGGACGGGATGAGTTGCCATACCCGCGCTGGTTCGGAACGATGACGTGGTAGCCCGCTGCGACGAGGGCGGGCACCTGATGGCGCCAGGAAAAGGCATGCTCTGGCCAGCCATGACAGAGTACGATCGGTCTTCCTGCATCTTCACGGCCTGCTTGGAAAACTTCGAGTTCCACGCCGTTCACGGAAACAAGGGTGGGCTCGGGGAAATCGGTGGGATCCGACATCGCACTTCCTCTCTATTTTCGTCGCCATCGTATGGACCCGAACCGGTCAACCTATGACCGGTTTTGTGGGAAGTGTTGGCGACGTGCGGACCAACCGGCTGGTGGCGATCCTGCTCATGCTGCAACGGCGCGAGCAGGTGACAGCAGCAGAGGTAGCCCGAGAGTTGGAGGTCTCCGAGCGCACCGCCCACCGCGACCTCGACGCAGGTAGTGATCAGGAGATCCGCCGCCGGTAGATGGCCATGGCGACCAGGTAGGCGACGACGAGGATGCCGAGGCACCAGGCCAGGGCGATCCAGATGTCGGTGCCGACCGGTTGCTGGCTGAACAGGTTTCGGATCGCGTCGACGATGGAGGTGACCGGCTGGTTCTCGGCGAAGACGCGCACCGGTCCTGGCATGGTTTCGGTGGGCACGAACGCCGAACTGATGAACGGCAGGAAGATCAGCGGGTAGGAGAACGCGATCGCGCCGTCCGGCGACTTGGCGGCCAGACCGGGGATGACCGCAACCCAGGTCAGTGCGAGCGTGAAGAGCGTCAAGATGCCGGCGACCGCGAGCCAGGCCAGCACGCCGGCGCCGGAGCGGAAGCCCATGAGCAGGGCGACGAGCACGACGACCGCGACCGAGATCAGGTTGGAGACCAGCGAGGTCAGCACGTGCGCCCAGAGCACCGAGGACCGGGCGATCGGCATGGACTGGAATCGTTCGAAGATTCCGTTTGTCTTGTCCTGGAAGAGCCGGTAGGCGGTGTAGGAGACGCCCGAGGCGATCGTGATGAGCAGGATGCCGGGCAGCAGATAGTTCACATAGGAATCCGACCCGGCGTCGATCGCGCCGCCGAACACGAAGACGAACAGCAGCAGGAAAGCGATCGGCATGATCGTGGTCGTGATGATGGTGTCCATGCTGCGGGTGATGTGACGCAGTGACCGTCCGGTCAGGACGGTGGTGTCGGCCAAGAAGTATGCAGTCATCGATGTGCCTTAGTCGTTCTCGCGGGGACTGGAGACGGTACCGAGATCGGTCTGGTTGCCGCCGCTGCCGACGATTGCGAGGAACACGTCCTCGAGGGTCGGCTGCTTCTCGACGTATTCGATCTTGGCCGGGGGGAGGAGCTGCTTGAGCTCGCTCAGTGTGCCGTTCACGATGATCCGACCCTGGTGCAGGATCGCGATCCGGTCGGCGAGTTGTTCGGCCTCGTCAAGGTACTGCGTGGTGAGCAGCACCGTCGTGCCCCGACGGGCGAGCTCCTTGACGGCCTGCCACACCTCGATGCGTCCCTCGGGATCCAGCCCGGTCGTCGGCTCATCGAGGAAGACGACCGGCGGATTCCCGATGAGGCTCATCGCGATGTCCAGGCGGCGGCGCATACCGCCGGAATAGGTCGATACCTTCCGCGTGGCCGCGTCGGTCAGGGCGAAGCGATCGAGCAGATCGTCCGCGATCGGGCCGGGGTCCTTCAGATGCCGCAGGCGGGCGACCAGCACGAGATTCTCCCGACCGGTGAGGATCTCGTCGACGGCGGCGAACTGTCCGGTGAGGCTGATCGACTCCCGAACCTGCGCGGCCTGCGCGGCCACGTCGAAGCCGTTGACGCTGACCGTCCCGGCGTCGGCCTTGAGCAGGGTGGCCAGGATCCGCACGGCCGTGGTCTTGCCGGCCCCGTTCGAGCCGAGCAGAGCGAAGATGCTGCCCCGCGTCACGTCGAAGTCGACGCCGCGCAGCACCTTCAGTTCCTTGAACGACTTCTCCAGGCCGCGGACCTGGATCGTCTGGACTGCAGTCGATGTCATCGGACGTCCCCTTGTTGATCGGTGTCCTGGGCGGCGACCGACGCGATGGCGTGGATCAGTCGTTCCCGTTCCTTGTTGATCCATTCGCCGTCGGCGTAGTTGCGCAGGAACGTCTCGGCGAACTCCACCGGGTCGTCCCCGACGACGGCGCGAATGGGGGTGCCGTTCGCCGCGCTCTGCTCGAACAGGTCGGCCAGATCGTCCAGCATCGAGAGCATGATGTCTCCCCGCGTGATCCCCCCGCGGTACATCAGGTACCGATCCAGCGCGTCGATCGCCGTGCGGTAGTTGGCCGGGAGCTGCTCCTTGCGGGCCTTGTACCGGCGATACTGCTTCTTCTGTTCGAGTGATCCGGTGACCAGCTCGATCCACCTGTTGGCCATGTCTACCTGCCTCCGTCGTGGAGCTGTTCGAGCCGTTCTGCCAGGAAGCTCCAGGTCCTCCAGAACTCTTCGAGATACGTCCGTCCCTGATCGTTGAGCGCGTACACCTTGCGGGGTGGCCCCTTCTCGGACGGGACCCTCTCCACATCGACGAAGCCCCGCTGCTCGACCCTGACCAGCAGGGCGTAGACCGTGCCCTCGGCGATGTCGGCGAATCCCTGATCCCGCAGCCACGCGGTGATCTCATAGCCGTACGCGGGCCGCCCTGCCAGGATCGCCAGCACGATGCCCTCCAGCGTGCCCTTGAGCATCTCCGTCATCTGCTTACCCATCGAAACACCTCGCGATCCCTGCTACTCAACGCCGCTCAGTACCACTACATAGTAGCGCTGAATAGCGCGGGCGCAAGCCCCATCTCCGCCGTGCGGTGCCGACCCTTCGGGGCTCTGAGTGGTGCGCGACCAGCGGGATGCGCAGGCCGCCGAGGCCCGGCATCCACCTGTTCCAGGTCGCGTTCAACTCCGGCGACAACCGGTCCGTAGACGTCCACGACCTGGTTCAGGATCGCCCAGATTGCGGCGGCGGCATCGAGCAGCTCCGGTCGCTGTTCGAGCCGTGCCCGGCCGCCGGCCAGTTCGCTGGCCCCGCCCTGCCCACCCGTGACCACGAAGTCGGCGCCGGCGGACATGCTGATCTCGCCGAAGTCGATCCCTTCCCGGTCGTCGTCGTACCGGGGTCCGCAGGATCACCAGGTGCACCCCCCCCCGCACTCGTGCTCCATCTTCGGGCGCAGGTGAAACCGTTGGACGTCCTCGACGGCTAGCGTCAGGGCTCTCGCAGGGTCGAGGAATCGGACCGGCCAGATCGAGTCTCTGGCGACACGGCCAGAACAATTCGGAATCAATCATCGGCCGCTGCTGCACCCGCCGCCGACACCAGGTCGGTCGGTCAGAGCCAGTGGCGCCGTTTGAAGATCAGGTACAGCACCGTCCCCATGGCCACCATCCCGAGCAGGGCCAGCGGGTAGCCGAGGGTCCAGCTCAGTTCGGGCATGTGCTCGAAGTTCATCCCGTAGATGGTGCCGATCAGGGTGGGCGCGAAGAGAATGGCGGCCCAGGCGGAGATCTTCTTGACCTCTTCGTTCTGGGCCAGGCTGGCCTCGGTCAGGTATTGCATGTCCGCGTTCTGCTGCTGAGTGACCAGAGTGGCATTGACCGTGAGTGCGTTCTGCAGTAGTTGGCGAAACGCGTCACCCCGTTCGACGATGCGGGTGACATGGTCGGCGACGTCCCGCAGATAGCGCCGCAGTTCGATGTCGACGTCGTATTTGTCGAAGCCACGGCTGAGCGCGGCAAGCATGTCGGGCAGGGGCTGGGTGGCGCGCTGGAACTCGATCACTTCGCGGAACAACTCGTAGATCCGGCGGGCGACGGCGGGGTCGCCGCCGAAGAGCTGGTCCTCGATCTCGTCGATGTCGTTCTCCAAGCCGGCCACCACCGGGGCGTACTCGTCGACCACCTGATCCAGGATCGCGTACAAGATGGCCTCCGGCCCCAGGCACAGCAGGGCCGGGTTCTCCTCCAGCCGGTGCCGGACCGCGGCCAGGTCGGGGGATTCGGCGTGCCGGATCGTGATCACGAAGCGGGGGCCGACGAACACGTGCAGTTCGCCGAACTCGACCCGCTCCACGTCGTCGAGGTACCGCGCGGGAAGTAGAACCACGAACAAGGTGTCCCCGTAGCGTTCCAGCTTCGGTCGCTGATGGGCGGCGATCGCGTCCTGTACCGGTAGTTCGTGCAGTTCGAATTCCGCAGCCACGGAGTGGATCTCGTGGTGGTCGGGGCGATACAGGCCAATCCAGGCCAGGCCCTGGCGTTCCCGGAGGGTCTCGAACGTCTCCGCCAAAGACACCGGATCGGGAGTCCGCTGCCCGTCGACGTAGACGGCATTGTTGACAACCGGCACCGTTTCTCCTCGATCTTCCCGCCATCCCGTCGCAACTGATACGAGCCATCGGCGATGGCCCCGTTGGTCCGCCAACCGGCCCGATCCTGGCCACCACCGATTGATCGCCTGCACTGATCGACGGTGGACGGCCGTGTCACCGACCGCTCCGACCAGTAGATCACCGGCAACACGCAGCGGCGCGATCACCGGTCGTCGGCGCACCAGCTGTCGGTGTCCGGGTCCGCCGGGACAGACGTCTTCGGACTCGTGGGGCGATGTTGGACTCGTGGGGCGATGTTGATTGTCGTCTTGATCGGGGCGCAGCCGCCCTCGCCCTGCCAGGCCTGCTGCGCAGGGCGCGTGCCGTGCGCCGGTTGGCCTGGGACAGCAGCAGCATGACCGCCAGAGAGGCGACAGCCAGCCTGATCCCGACGGGGGAGGCGTTGGCGTCGCAGCCGATGAGCAGGCCGCGCGGCAATTCGTACGTGACGGAGCCGGCGAGGGCGGAGAACGACAGCCCGATCAGCCGCAGGGCGGCCCGCTCACGCATTCTCCGGTATCCGCTGGCGGAACTGCCACAGGATGATCAGAGCGTTGGACCTCGAACACCGAGTCCAAGCCGAACCCGACCAAGGCGACCCGACCGGCACTGATCGAGATGACTGACCATCCGGCGGCATTCCTATCCACCAGAAATCTGCGGAGCCGGTTCCGCTGCGCCACCAGCACTGGATGAGGCGGCCGACCGCGTCCTGCGCAGCTGACCGTCCACAGCGGTGAGACGCTGCTGCTATTCGGTGGCGGCAGATCGGTCGGGATCACGCCGGCCGCTTGCCGCTGCGCCCTGAACTGTGGGTCAGCACACCGTTCGCCAGCCGGAGCCGCCAGCTCTCCTCTACGTCGGTGAGCACCACGTCGATGCTGAGCTCCTCGTCCCAGGCGCGCGGCCCGTCGACCTGGATGGCGATAGCGTCGAACAGCATCGACGGGGTCAGTTGGTCGATCACGTCCGGCGCGGTCGTCTCGGTCGGGGTGCCGAACCGGCCGTCACGCAGCTCGGCGACCGCGGAAAGAAAGAAGTCCCGCCAGGGGTGCGCTTCGCGATGCTCTGCCGCGATCGCGTTGTGCGCCGCCCTGTGCGCACAACCCCCGGCCGAGAAGCGGGGTTCAGTGGCCGGGGACGGCCAGTTTGAGGGCGACGATGATGGCGCCCATGCCAAGGTTCAGCAGCATCGTGCGGGCCAGATCGGGGCCTCGGTTACCGGCCCGGCGCGCAGCGGCGAGGGCCCACGTCTGCTGTTCGAAGATGGCGACGCCCAGGGCGAGCCAAGCGCCGCCGGCGGGGGAGAGCTCGGCGAAGATGCTGGATGCGGTGGCTGCGACGGCCGGGGGGATGGCGGCGAACATCAGCGGCCACTCGTGGCGCATGCCCCGCCAGATCGAGCCGATATGCCAGCCGCCGTGCACGGTGGCCACTGTTTCGGCGTAGACGTGCGCAAGCCAGAAGACGAACCCGGTGACGAGCAGGATGACGGCCAGGGCCCATCCGCTGTGGCTGCCGCCGGATCCGACGACGACGCTGGCCGCCAGGACGGATCCGTAGACCGCTGAGGTCAAGTTGTCGGGCCAGGGCAGCAGACGTGGCCACCGGGTCGGCCGGCCGGACACGATCGATTGTTCGATACCCGGGGAATCACTCATCTGATCTGTGCTCCGGCGAGGCGGGTCTGGAAGGGGGATGTGGACCGGGCTCGGTCCACATCCGGTGTCCCGCAGCATGATGGCCGAAAGGTCATGCGCGCAATGGCGTCCAGCTCGTGGGACCGGTCGGTTGGCGCGGCCGCGCGTCCGTCCTTGAGCTGTTGCCGACGCGGTGCGCGCAAGGCCCTGCGGCCGGTGGTCCGATGCGACCGAACCCGTGCGGGGTCGCAAACCTGCAGGTCGGACGGTGGGCCGGACGCGTGGTGAGGGGAGCGGCTGACCCGTGCGGGGCGATCGTCGGCCGTCTGCCAGAGATCGATCTCCATATGACCGGCGCCCGCTGCTGAAAACTGAGTGACCGTGACCGGGCAGGCTGCAGGAGAAGTGTTCATCGGCTCGACACCCCGGGTTCGGTTCCGTGCCATGTTGCGGGCCCGGACCGAGATGACCGGATGGCCGTCGCCGGCCACGCGATCCATCCTCGCGCAACACGAAACCCGAGGGTCGCGAACGAGCGTCAGGTACGCCGGGTGCGCAGGTCGTTGGCGGTCACCGCAGACCAGACCACCAGGGCCAGACCGAAGGCGAAGACCACGGTCCCCAGAGAGATCCAGCCGCGCGCGGCGCCCAACCCGGTGAGCATCAACCACGCGCCCAAGGTGAGCAGGGCCCGGCAGGTCACCCTCGCGCGTCGGCGTCGCCGGCCGGCGGCGGCCAGGTCCAGCCGGTGGGCAAACTGCGGGTCCGCGGCCGCGGTCAGCGTCTCGATCTCCCGCAGCCGGTCCCGTTCGTCATCCGACAACGACACCGCGCCACCTCCCGTCTCCGCAACGCAACTATCTGTACCGACTCAGCATGCGACGGCCCGGCGAACGGCGGATGAACGGCCCACAGTCACGGGTGGGACGTTGCCCACGCCCGGTCGGTGTTGCCCTGATCGGGCCGGCCCGCCCTGGTTCGGGAGCAGATCACGGGCCAACGCGGACGGTGCTCGAGGCGGTCGTGATCCCGGTGTCGGATGCTGACCGTGGACGCGCGGATACGGTTCCGGCACCCACTGGTGCGTTCGGCCGCCTACCGTGCCCTGTCCGCCGAACACCGCCGCTCCGCTCACCTGGCCCTGGCCGCGGCCACCGACGCGTCGAGCGAGCCCGAGCGTCGGGTGTGGCATCTGGCCGCTCCGCCGGGGCGCCGCATCCGGGCCGAGGCCCAGAGCGGTCGCCGCCCGCCATTGCAGCAGCACCAGCGGATTCCCGCCGGTTTCCGCGACGATGCGGTCCCGCACGCGCACGTCGAGATGGCCGGGGACCGTTGCGGCGAGCAGGGCCCGGGCATCGGCATCGGTCAGCCCGTCCAGCGTCAGCTCGGGCACCCCGGCGAGAAACGCTTTGCTCGGCCGGTGTACGGAGCGCGAACACCAGCAGGACCGATTCGGCCAGCAGCCGCCGCCCAACGATGTCGACGCGGAAGCCGGAGAGCGACGCCGGGTGGCGGATCGGCTGGCCTTGGAGACTCGTTACCCGCCAGGAGCTTCGATCGCAAAGCCCGACGCGGCCGCCGCGCGGCCGAGGCGATCGTCATAGGTCAGGACCACGGTGATGTCCTGTCGAACCGCGAGCGCCGTCGCTAGGTGTAGGGCGTCGAGGCTGCGCAGACCGGGGAGGTTGAGAGTGGAGGCGCTTTCGATGATGTCGGTGGACAGTGGCACGAAATTGACAGATTGGAGCACCTGAACCGCAGCGAGGTCCGCAGCCTGCGCCTGGGCGGAGTCCGGGACGCGTCGACAGACCTGCCGGACCTCGACCTTGGCCAGGACGCTGCTGACCAGCGGATCGGGCGTTGCGCCCAGCCATTGTTGGAGCGCGGCCGTCTCGGCCTCCTTGATCACCAGCTTGACGATCGCGGAGGAATCGACGTATATCACAAGCGGTCTTCTCGCTGGATCGTGAGCAGGTCGCCGGTGCTGGGCCCCTCGGAGCCGAGCACGACCGGCTGGGGGAGAAGCCGGTTCGCTGTGCTGGGGATCAGGCGGCCCTCGGCAATCAGCCGATCACGGGCGGCAGCACCTGGCGCCGGTGGCACCAGCAGGGCGACGAGTCGACCGCGTTCGGTGATCTCGATCGTCTCGCCGGCCCCGACGCGATCGAGGTAGCGGCTGGCATTCTGGCGTAGCTCGCGCACCCCGATCCGCTCCATGGACACCATGATAGCACTTCATGTGCTACCTCGCCCTCAGGCGGACCGTCCTGTGCGCCGGTGCCCGCACGGTCTGCGACCGTGGGCCTCATGGCTGTGGTGAGTGATCCGAACCCGAAATGTGGTCGGCAAGTCGTTCGCGGGCGAGCGCCACGTAGGCGACCGGGTCGTCGGCGTAGCAGCGCACGACGGTGACGGCCTGATCGCCGAGCTTCGGAACCGTCACCGACACGGGCCGGTTCAGCTCGATCTGGACGTTCGTCATACTGGACACCGCAACGTGCACGATGCCGGAGCCGGATGGTCCCGGCTCGAACTGCACCGTCCGGGCGCTGGCGAGCGTGCGCCGATACGGCTGAACGGCCGCGACGGCCTCCCACGGGATCGAGATGTCGGTGAGCATGCTGTTGCGGACCCGCAGGCCGGTGTCGCCGACGATGTGCGGGTGGACGTAGAAGCTCGCGGCAAAACCCAGCATCCACACCAGACCCCAGGCGCCGAGCAACAGGAAAACGATCCGCGCCGCCGGCCAGGGAAGGACGAAATGCAGCAAGGGAATCTCGAAGGCGGACAGCCCGACGAAGATCCACAGCGCCGGCGCGGCAGCCGCCGCGTAGGCGAAGGGGTGTTCGGTGGGGCCGACGCCGATCGGTCGGCGGCGCGTCCAGTGATGCAGGCTGCGCCAGACGCCGGACTCCATCGCGACGGTCCTGCGCAGCAAAGACGGCGCCGTCCTGGCGGGTTCCGCGGGGTTGCTCATGTGGCCGGCCGTGGCGTCTTGGACACTGCAGCGTTCTGTTGCTCATGTTCCGCGACCGCGCGATGCAGACTGACGAGCACCTCTTGCAGCCCGGCGGTGAAGCACTCGAACCGATCGTCGGACATCCCTGAGAACAGTTGGCGCGCAAGGTGTTGGTGATCGCGTTCGAGAGCACGGACGGTCGCCTCGCCGTGCGCGGTGAACGTCACCAGCGTCGCTCGGCGATCCGTGGGGTGTTCCTGCCGGCTCACGAAGCCCGTGGCGGCCAAGCCATCGACCAGGCCGGTGACGTTCCGCGGGCTGACTCCCATTGCCCGGGCCAGTGCCTGCTGGGTGGTCGGGCCCGAGCTGCGCAGCTCCCACAGCAGGTGCGTCCTCGATGGGGTGAGGCCGAGCTGGCCAAGGCTGTGTGCCATGTCGTCGTTGAGCAACAACGCAACTTCGAGGACCTGGTCCAGCGCCGATCGACGGAGTTGGTCGCGGTTCATATCGTGATGATACATCATCATGAAGATACATCAGGGACTGCGTCGGCTCACCGGCCAGTCGTCCGTCGGTCAAGGCATGGAGTGGTTCGGCGACCGGACCCCGGGGGAGCCGAAAGCGGGGAGCCAGTCCTAGCGGAGGACGCCCGGTCACCCGTCGTCTCCTTGTTTCGGACCGAAATCCGCGCCAGCAGCCATCTTTGACCGCCGTTGTGGATCTCGGCGAGCCGAACCTCGCGGGTACCGCAGGCATCGCCCACCGTCAGGACACCGCGGTGTTCCAGTCAACGATCGGCGATCGAGGGCCCGACAAAGGTCGACCCACATTGCGCGCTGGTCGGCATGGGCACGTGTGGAACCTCATTCGAGCAGGTGGCGCACGAGGAGGTCGCCGAGCCACGACTCGTAGCGCGCCGGCGTCCATCCGCGCTCGGTGACGAGCAGGCAGTATGCCTCGAGGTTGAGCAGGGCGAGCGTGATGTCGAGGGCAAGCGGGACGGTGACCCACGGCGCGAGATCATCCTTCATGGTGAGCAGGAGCTTGCGGATCTCGCCCTCGCGCGCGGCCAGGATGCCGCGAAGCGTCCTCGCCATGCGCACGTCCGCCCGGGCGGCCTCCTGGTAGATGCCGATCACGTCCCACCCGACCTCGAGCTGACGGCGGTTGATCGCGGCCAGCAGGCGCAGCCGGTCGGCGGCCCGCGGGGCTTGGAGCGACTGCTCGGCCAGGGCAGCGGTGTCGGCATCAACCATCCACTGCGCGGTGATCCGTTCAAGGATGCGCGCCTTGCTTCCCAGCGCCGAGTAGATCGTTTGCTCCGGGATCCCGGCGTCGTCGGAGATCGCGGCGACCGTCGTCGCGTGGTAGCCGCGCTCCGCGAACAGCCGACGCGCGGCTCGGGCCACCTGTGTCTTGGTCTCCTCCGCCTGGCGTCGACGGTGGCCGAGAGAACCCTTGACAGTCACATGGTGAAGGTATCACTCTGTTCGTCAGAGTTATACTATGACGAAAGGAAGGGCTATGGAACCTCCTGTGGTCTACTACAAGCCCGGCTGCCCCTTCGGCATCCGGCTGCGCGCAGCGCTCACGACGAGGCGCATCGCGCATACCTCCGTCCGGTTCCGAGACGACGAGCATGGCGCCGCGCAAGTGCGCGCGGTCACCGGCGGTCTGGAGATTTCGCCGACCGTGCACGTCAACGGCCAATGGCTGACCAACCCCCGCTGGTACGACGTGCTGCGCGCCACGGATTGCGCCGGCGGCCCCGGATCTCGAACCCCGCGGGACCAGGGGATTGAGGAGCATCCGCGAGAAAAGTCACGCTAAGCCAACCTGCGGAAATGGGCCTCTTGCTGGTGATTCCATGTCGGCGTGAGTGATGAGGGTGTGGCCGGCTAGCCAAACCTGACAACTTCTCAAGCGGCCTGGAACTCCGGCGATAGGACTGACCTGCGCCCGAACTTCTTCGCGAAGTATCCCATCGCGATGGTGAAGAACACAAAGCAGACGATGCTACTGACAAACGCCCCGATGAGGAAGATGCTGAGCCAGTCGAGGTCTGAGGCGAAGAAGTTCTTGTACGTGAGCAGCACCACGGTGCCGAGATATCCGGAATCATCCGCGACATAGATCAGGAACCCGGCGTTCGCGACCGTCTTGGACGCCGCGATCATTCGTTCAAAGAGCATGGCTCCGAACGGCATGTACCCGATGTAAAGGCCCGCCCCGGTTCCGATCATGAGCCACAACGGACCCACGACGCCGGCAACGTACCCGAGCGCGGAAAGGCCCATCAAGACCGCGCCGACGAGGCTCATCACCTGGATGGTGAGGAACGCGCGCAGGTTGTCCTTGATCAGCACGAGGCCGCCGAAGACCAGAAGCGTCACGATCGCGACCGGGATCTCGCTCTGCGTCAACACCCCCGGATCGTCCTCGAAGCCCAGACCCGCCCAGATCTCGACCGCGAAGTCGTCGCGGAAGTCGCGGAACACGGTGAGCAGGATGTAACCGGCGATGAGCAGTACGAGGCCTGGGAGGTACTTGAGCAGAAAGTCCTTGCGCTGCTGCGCGTTCATCGGCTTGCGCTCGGTGCGCGCGGCGATGTCCGCCTTGTTCGGCGCGGGCAATTGCGAAAGCGCGTAGACGCTGACGAAAAGCAGGGGCAGGAAGACCGCACCGGTGGCCGCGGGCATCCAGAACTCGGAGACGCCTGCATTCATGAACGCGACAGCGATCGACTTCACGATGCCGGAGGACACGATAAAGCTCGCGCTCAGGATCGCTCCGAGGATCTCAGTGGTGCGACGGCCTTCAAGGTAGCCGAAGACGAGCCCCCAGATCATTCCGAGGGACAGCCCGTTCAGGAACAGGCCGAGGAACTTGATCTGCACGGGCAGAATCGCGAAGAGCACGAGACCGACCAGAGAGGCGCCGATCAGCAGCAAGATCGCGGGCGCGCGCCGACTCGGCTTCATCTCGGAGATCACCTTGATCCCGATCACCTTCGACAGCGCGTAGCCGAGGATCTGGGAGATGACGAGCAGTTCCTTGAAGCCGAATTCGATGGTCCAGCCGTCGATGACCTCGTAGGTGCCTGCAGCGTAGGGCTTGCGGAACGCGTACATCGAGAAGTACACGCAGAAGGCGGCGAGGCCTCCGAAAACGACAAATGCGAAGCTGTTCGCACTCTCAAGTTTGCGCGTCAGCCACGAGCGCTTGGGGTCGGAGTCCGGGTTATTCGGGCTGTCTTCAGAGGTCAATTGCAAAGCCATGCGCGTCTTTCCTGCCGTTAGTGGTGAGTCGAAGTCCTGCGCCACACGCTGGCGCTCGAACGGGGCCCGAGGTGGGTTCCCAGTGAATCTTGGGACCTGGGTAAAGGCCGGTCGACCAGCTTTGGCAGGAGTTCGGCAGGTGTTCACCGGACGGCATTTCTGGTGCCGTGATGTTGATTGCACGGCCGCCCACGGTTTACCCCGCGAGGGAGCCGGTCCGGGCCGGCCCTCCGGGGTCAGAAGGCCGCGATCGTGCGGGCCCCGAGCCCGAGCCCGATCGTCATCCCGACGCCCGTGGTCACCGATACGACGCTGGCGCCGGGCAGCGGCTCCGCCCTGAGCACGTCCTGCCTCGGGCTCGTCGCATAGAGACCCTGCCACCGCTCCAACACCTCAAGCCGCTGGGCCCCGAGCAGCGCGGCCACCTCGTCGAGCAGGATCTCCGACCAGCGCTCGTCGAGGAACGGCGGTGCTGTGTCGTGCGTGACGTGCGAATCGCCGACGAGCAGCGTGCCATCGGCCTGCTGGGTGAACATCGCGTTCGCGTCGATCTCGATCAGTTCGGGGCGCTCGCGCGCGATCTCATGGCGCAGCGCCTGCGCGGCCGGTCCCGCGAATGCGCCGTAGCGAAGCATGGAGGTGCCAGTGAGCACGGCGGGGCCGAGGCCCATCCCGTGCGGGGCCCGCACACGTGCCATCTGCAGCGCGCACTCCCGTACCTCTCGCACCTCCGCGACCTCCGGGAACAGCCGGCCCACGAGGTGCCCGACCGCGATGACGGCACGATCGGCCTCGATGCGACCTCGGCTCGTTGCGACTGCGACCGAGCCGCCCGCGCCCGCCTCGACGCCGTGCACAGTGGTCGAGAAGCGCACTTCGCCTTGCTCGTGCGCGTCAACCCAGGCCGCGATGCGCGCGACAGCAGTGCGCGGGTTCGCAGTGAGGTCCATGGGCAGCACCGCCCCCGCGACTGGCCTCGGCGCGTCCGCGGGAAGGTGCAGCGTTGCGGCGGTCGCCGCCCCGGTCACCAGATGCGCACCCTCGGGCGGCCGCTCGTCGACGAGCTCCTGGATCACGGCCTCCTCCGCAGCCGAGCGGGCGACGACGAGGGTGCCGGATTGCCGCGCCTCCACTCCGGCCCGCTCGACGAGCGACAACCAAATTGGGTTCGCCTCGCGCGCGAGATCAGCGATCTCGCCGGCCTGCGCCGAGGTGCATATGTGCCCGAAGTTCCTCACGCTCGCGAGCACCGCCGCCGCATCCTGCTCGATCACCGTGACGCGATAGCCCGCGTCAAGCGCGGCGACGGCGTGCGCGAGGCCGACAATGCCCGCTCCAACGACGATGAGGTGCGGAGGCCGAGTAGTGAAAGCAGCGTTCTGGACCACAGTCATGCTCCGATAATTGCGGTCTCTGGGCCGATCAGAGGCGATTCGCAAGCAGATATTCCCCGAACATTCATCGATCGGCTCTTCTGCACTCCTAGCTTCACGGGTTGTTCATGGTCAAGTCACTTTGAGCGAGACCGGCCAGGGGGCAGATATTCTGAGGGCAACCAGCAATCTGACCATAACTTCGCGAAGGAGCTCAGATGATCACCCTTGCCGTCTTCGACATGGCAGGTACCACGATCGATGACGGAGGAGCCGTCTACGAGGCACTGAGGCTCGCAGTCGAAGAGACCGGCGCGGCCGTCTCCCCGGAGAACCTGCAGACCTGGATGGGCACCGAGAAGCGTGCAGCGATCACAGCGCTCATCGAGCTCGGCGGTGGAAATCCGAATGAGCCCGCAGACAAGGTCGATGCTGCATTCGAGCGGTTCCGCACCATTCTCGCGCACCTCTACGCGCAGACCCCGCCTCGCGCCCTCGAGGGGATCCCGGAGGCGATCGCGACGCTCCGCGCAGGGGGGATGCGCGTCGCCCTGACGACAGGCTTCTCGCGCGACGTCGCGGCCGGGATCCTTGACGAGCTCGGCTGGTCGGTCGGCGAGGGCTCGGGATCCGTGACCGTCGATGCGCTCGTGTGCGGCGACGAGGTCGCCGCCGGCCGTCCCGCACCGTACATGATCCACCGAGCAATGGAACGCACAGGCACGGTTGACGTCGCTCAAGTGCTCGTCGCGGGCGATACCGCCGTCGACGTGCGGGCGGGCAGCCGCTCGGGCGCGGCGATCACGATCGGAGTGCTCTCGGGCAAGCTCACAAGCGAGGCCTTTGAAGGTGAGCCCTTCACCGCTCTGCTCGGCTCGGTGGCGAAAATCCCCGCCTACCTCGCCGAGCAGAGCGAGGCCTGAACTCGCGGGAAGCAGGGTTTCCGATCTCCTCCGCTCGTTCAGCAGCACCGTCGCTGGCCGGTGGCACTGGCGCCCTGCTGCTCGCCGGTGCGACCACGATCAGCCGAACCGCCCCGACCCACATCGGTATCGACGGCCACTACCGCTCCCACCTGCCCGACCTTGGCGGAACCCACCGGCCGCTACGCGATCCCGATGCACCCGAAGAAATTGACGAGGCCTTCGGATCGGTCGGGTAGCAGGACCCGCGCCGTCTAGGGTGGCCGCAGCTGCGCTGTCCTGCATCATTGCAGCCGCCACCGACGGCACGGCCCACGCTGCCCCTCAAGGGGCGCGCTTAGCCTGTCGGACATCTCCGGGAGGTCAGCGGCCGATGTCCACCGGATCGGCGCTGTATCCGAATACGGACGCGTGAACCGGTTCGTCCGCAGGGACCCAGGGCCTTGCTCCCGCGGCCAATTCGCGAGTGAGCCAGCCACGTCGACGTGACTCACCGAGGGCGATCTCGAGCATCGCTGCCGTCAAAGGGTTGGTGTCGTCGGTCCGCCATGCCAGGGACCACGGGTAGTAGGGTTGCCAGTCCGCCGGCAGGTAGGTCGGGAACCCGGCTGCCGCGTAGCGTTGCGCGTAGCTGTCGAATTCCAGGAACCGGGCGGGTGGGCTGGCCCGATTCAGGTGAGTCAGGTAGTGGCTGAAGGCGCCTGGGGTGCCCAGCCAACGCATGGTCACGCCGAGTTCGCGCTCCAGAGCCGGCAGGAACTGTCCGTGGGCGTTGTAGTTGCCCGATTCCGGTGGGTCACCGAACACGTGCAGCGGTCGTTCGGCCAATCCGGCTGCGACGTGCGGTTCGTCGCCGCGCGCGCCGACCAGGACCAGCGGTTCGAGCCGGAGCAGCCGGTGCTCCCTCCCGATGGGGGGTGGTCCAGCAGCATCCGTGGGGTGATGCGCAGGATGGCGACGTCCAGCCGTCGGTCCAGCAGGGCCTGCAGCTGCTCCGTGCTGTACATGGTGTGCTCGTGGAGTTCGGCACGGGGATGGCGGCGCACGAATTCGTCGGCGACGATCCGGCTTGTCGTCAGCTCGAAGATGTGGGCGATACGGATCCGTTCCGGTGGCGTCGGTCGTTGGAGTTCGTCGGCCAGCGCAAGTAGTCGGCGCGCGTCGGCATACAGCCGTTCCCCACGTGCAGTGAGCACAACGTTCCTGGAGTTCCGGACGAAAAGTGGTCCACCGAGCTGTTCCTCGAGCCGCCGGATCCGTTTGGACGCGGCGGGCTCACTGACGTATAGGCGGGCGGCCGCCCGCCCGAAGTGAGGTTCTTCGGCGACCGTTACGAAGTACCGCAGGACCCGCAGATCGATGTCCGTCCGCTCAACTCCGAGCTGTGTGCCGGTGACGCCCGTCGGGACAGCGTAGGGGCCGTCATCGCCGGACGGATATCCGCTCTCCAGGTTGTCGATCCGTCACCGACAGATCTTGGACGAACCGGGGCCGCACCGAGTTGGCTATACCAGCACCAGCACCGGGTCGACCGGCGCACGACGCTCGGAAAGGTCTGACCCGGATGCCCAACCACCGACCGGTCGTCTTCATTCATGGACTGTGGCTGCACGCCACCAGCTGGCGACCCTGGATCGAACTGTTCGCGGCGTCCGGGTACGACCCGGTCGCGCCCGGATGGCCGGGGGAGGCCGACACCGTGGCCGAGGCTCGGGCCCATCCGGAACGGGTCGCCGATGCTGGAATCGACGACATCGCCGAGCATTTCGCCTCGCGGATCGAAGGCTACGACGTGCCGCTGATCGTGGAGAAGCTGATCGGTCAGGGCCGGGGCGCGGCCGGAGTGGCGATCGACCCCGCGCAGATCAAGGGGGTGCTGCCGCTGCCCCTGGCACAACTCCGGGCCGGCCTGCCGACCCTGGGCAACCCGTCGAACCTGCACCGCGCGGTGTCGCTGACCGCCAAGGAATTCCGATTCGGCTTCGGCAACGCCGTTTCCGAAGATGGCCGACTGGACCCTTTCGCATCCAAAAAATGAGAAAGTTGGGGAGGCGCATCGGCAACGCCGTTTCCGAAGATGGCCGACTGGACCTGCTGGTCAACAACGTCGGTGCGGTCACCCCACGACTCGACGGGTTCCGGTCCATCACCGACGAGCAGTGGTGGACATCGCTGAACCTCAACCTGATGTCGGCGGTGCGGACCACCCGTGCCGCGTTGCCGACGATGATCGCCGCCGGCCATGGCAGCATCGTCAACACCGGATCGGTCAACGCGTTCCTGCCCGATCCGGGTGTGATGGACTACTGTGCGGCCAAAGGCCGCGCTGGCCAACTTCGCCAAGGCCCTGTCCAAACAGGTCGGGCCGCAGGGCATCCGGGTCAACACGGTCAGCCCGGGGCCGGTCGAGACCGACCTGTGGCTCGGCCCCGGCGGCGTCGCGGCCACCGTCGCCGGCGGCGGTGGGACGACCCCCGACGCAGTGGTCGCCGCTGCCGCCGCCGACATGGTCACCGGCAGGTTTACCCGACCCCGACGAGGTGGCCAACGTGATCGCCTTCCTGGCCAGCGATCTGGCCGCCAACTTCACCGGCGCCGACGTCACCATCGATGGCGGGCTGATCACCACGCTGTGACCACGTCCGGGCGGATCGTCCCAGCGATCGCGATCGCCTTGCTGCCGGGGCGAACCGGCAGGCCGTGCCTTGTCCATGTGCACAAGCGCACGGTGTATGCCCGGCCTGCTTTCCGTGCCGCGGAGGACGCTGACGGGCACGTCCCGGTCGACGGGACAGGCGCCTTTGCCCGCGCCGATGCCTGCGGCCGGCTCCATCCCTGGCGGGATCGGAGCCAGCCGGTCCGGGTCAGCGGCGGGTGCCGGTGCGGATCGCGTTGGTCAGGTCGGCGACCTGGGCGTCGCGGGTCCACAGCGAATCCATCCCCAGCGAGCGCTCGGGGTTAACCAGATACTCCACGTGGCAGGTGCTCACGGATCCCGGGTCAGGATGTCGATGTCATGCCGCTCGGCGAGGGCAGGCCGGCGCGAACTCGATGCCATCCCAGCTGACCAGCGTCCAGCCATTGCGAGGGTTGCCGCAGATCACGACCACGACCGTGTTCGGGATGTGTTGCTGGGCGAAGTCCGGGGCGACCGGGTTCTTCACGTTCAGGTTGACCCAGGCCATCATTGCCGCACCGTGCGAGAACGCGACCGGATTCCGGCTGCGGTCGTTGTAGATCTTCTGCACCGCGCCATCAGCCCGTCGATCGAACTCATCGCCGTTCATACCGCCGGTGATCCGGGCGCTGCGGTCGCCCGCCACCCAGTTCATGACCACTCCGAGGTAGCCGCCGGCCTGGGCGTTTGGTGCCCCTTCCAGGTCGCCTGCCTCGACTTCGCGCAAGCCGGGCAGAACCTTGATCGGCATTCCGACCTGGGTCGCCAGCGGCGTCGCGGTCTGCTGTGTGCGAATCATCGTCGAGGCGTAGATGGCGTCGTGCTTGTTGCCGACGAGCTTCTCGGTGACGGCAAGCGCCTGTCCCCACCCGGCGGGTGTGATGTTCGGGCCGGGGGTCCTCGTGTCGATGAAGCCTGAGGTGTTGCCGAACGACTCGCCGTGCCGGACGAGCGTGAGCGTCATGTTGTCACGGTCCTTTCCGCGGTCGGCGCTTGCGGGACTCACGGCGCCGGCGAACATGCCGAACATCACCACCACTGCGACGGCCGCCGCCAGAATCGGGCGTCGCGCCCGCCCCGGGGCGTGAACGCGGCTTGCACCCTTCGTTGCATCCATTCAGGTCTCCTCACAGGATTGGGATGCGCCATACGGTTTGGCGCCGGAACCGGACGTTAGGGGCGACCGGTGAACTGCCTACCAATCAGTGATGAACCTGCCCCGTCGGTACCGGGTCCGCGAGTGCTGGTCCTGCCGTCGCATGGAACGACGAAGGCGCTGCCCCTGCTTGGAGTATCGAGCCGGCAGCGGCGTAGCCAGGTGAGATGAGCGGCCCAGCGCTGCTACGGCGCCTGCGCCACTGGTTGCTGATCCGCGACCCAACTGCGCAGGAGGTCCAGGGCGTCTGCGGACGGGGTGCCGGGCTCTGGTAGATAGGTCGTGATGGTCAGGCCCGGAGTCGATTGGACGGCGAGGACGTCGTATCCGATGGTCATCTCGCCGACGATGGGATGCTCGATGCGCTTGGTGCCGCTGGTGTGCGCGCGGACCGTGTGCCCGCTCCACCAGGTGCGGAACTGGTCGCTGTGCGTGGACAGTTCCCCGACGAGGCTCGTCAGGGCACGGTCGGCGGGATCGCGCCCGGCGAGGAGGCGCAGAGCGGAGACGGACTCGCGGGCACTTTTCTCCCAGTCGAGGTAGAACACCTGCGATCGCGGATCGAGGAAAAGATACCTTCCGTGGTTCAGCGGTGGCGCGTGCTCGGGGAAGAGGTGCGGGAACAGGGCGCGGCCGAGCGCGTTCGACGCTGCGGGATCGCCGAGCCTGGTCAGTGAGATCGCGGGCACCTCCCGCATCGTGTCGAGTACCCGCGCCAAGCGCTCTGACACCCGCGGAGCAGGCTTGGTGCGTGCGGGCCTGTGGGGACCGGACGCAGCACGGGCGAGATCGAGCAGGTGCGTCGTCTCGGCCTCGTCGAGCTGCAGGGCTCGGGCGAGGGCGTAGAGCACGGACTCGGAAACGCCGGCGAGGTTCCCCCGCTCCATGCGCGTGTAGTAGGCGGTGGAGACCCCGGCAAGTTGGGCGACCTCTTCGCGGCGCAGGCCGGGTACGCGGCGTTCGCCGCCGAGGATTGTCAGCCCGGCCTGCTCGGGCGTTAGCCAAGCGCGAAGGGCAGTGAGGAACTGCTGCACCTCGCGCTGATTGTCCATAGCCTCAAGGCTACGGCGGCACGCCAGAACCCTGGGAGTCATGGCCGGTATCTCCCAGCGCGGGTGGGGCTGGGAGACAACAGCAGTGACTCCCGCACCCGGCGACTCCGTGTCTAGCGTGGAGGTATGGCGAATGCGACGATTACTCTGAACAACGCTGTCACGCTGCCTGCGCTCGGGTTCGGCGTCTTCCAGACACCCGCCGACGAAACCGCGGCGGCCGTCGCCGAGGCCCTGAGAGTCGGCTACCGGCACATCGACACCGCCGCTGCATACGGCAACGAGCGGGGCGTCGGCGACGCGATCCGCGACTCCGGCCTGTCCCGCGAGGACGTATTCATCGAGACGAAGCTGTGGATCAGCGACTACGGCTACGAGCAGGCTCTGCACGGGTCCGAGAAGAGTGCCGCGAAGCTCGGCGTCAATCAGATCGACCTGCTTTTGCTGCACCAGCCTCTGACGGAGAGCTTCGACCGGACCCTCGACGCTTACCGCGCGTTGGAGCAGCTCTACGCCGACGGAAAGGTTCGCGCGATCGGCGTCTCGAACTTCATGCCCGACAAGCTCACCCGCCTCCTCGCGGAGACGGACATAGTGCCGGCGGTGAACCAGATCGAGGTGCACCCCTACTTCCAACAGAAGGAGTTGCAGGCCCTGCACTCGGAGCACGGCATCGTCACCCAGGCTTGGTCGCCGATCGGCGGCATCACGATCTATGGTGACGGACAGCAGAGCACCCTGGACAACGAGACCATCGGCGAGATCGCTGTGCGGCACGGGAAGTCTCCGGCGCAGGTGATGCTGCGCTGGCACATTCAAGAGGGGCGTTCGGCGATCCCGAAGTCGGTCAAGCCCTCCCGCATTGCGGAGAACTCCGACGTGTTCGACTTCGAGCTGAGCGCGGCGGAGCTGGCGGCGATTGATGGGTTGGACACGGGCGTGCGTAGCGGCCCCGACCCGGACTCGATCACGATGGAGAACTACGGGATGCCCATTCCCGAAGCCTGATCCTCCGTCGGCATTGACCCCTGGCACTCCGTGGGCATGGTCGATGATTGCGGCAAAGGTGTTCCTGGTTCTCGGACCGAAATCCGCACCAGCAGCTGTCTTTGACCGTTGTTGTGGATATCGGCGAGCAATACCTCGAGGTAGCACAACATCGTTCGCGTCCCGCCGGCGGTGCCCGCCAGGTGACGCCTTCTTCAACGGGACGCTGGCGGCGCGGCGACTCGGGCGAGAATGGCTTCGCCGTCGATCGCGAGCGAGTAGTGCTCATCAAACCAAGCGGCGATCCCCGTCGCCGTTGGCGCCAGGGTGTCACGATCGCCGGCTCGGACCTGACTTGGACCAACCGGACTGCCACCCGCGCCGGGTCCTATTGACGAGGAAGGACTGTCAGGACTCGCACGACGTGGACGCGGTACTCGGCCATGAAGTTGGCCAGGAACTGCCGGGTGGACTCGTTGGTGACCTCGCCGTCCGGCGTGAAGACCTCCGGGGTGTAGTGAATATAGGCCTCCGGGGCGGTCATCTGACGGGCGTTGCAGAAGCTGAGCACGGCCCGCAGGCTCTGCTGCCCGACCGCGGTGCCGATAGCGCCGATGGACGCTCCGATGACCCCGGCCGGGATGTGGTCGAACGAGTTCTGCCCCCACGGGCGGGATGCCCAGTCGATGGCGTTCTTCAACGCTCCGGGGATCGAACGGTTGTACTCCGGGGTGACGAACAGGACGGCATCCACGGCACCGATGGCATCCTTGAGCGCGACCGCCTCCGGGGGATAGTCCGCGTCATAGTCCGGGCTGTACAGCGGCAGGTTGCCGATCGGGATCTCGGTGAACTCCAGGTCGTCCGGCGCGAGGCGGATCAGCGCCTTGGACAACACCCTGTTGATGGAGGTGGAGGAGAGACTTCCGACGAAGTAGCCGATCTTGTACTGGGCCATGTTCGGTCCTTCCGACAGCCCACTCGACTGTCATCGACGGGTAACTCGAAGTGGCGCACCTGCGGTGGCGGTCGACGATGCGTAGATGCTCGTCGTCCGGCCCGATCAACACCTTCACTGCTCGTGCCGTGGACCGATCCAGAGTGGCACGTGCCGTTGCGCCAGCATGAGGCCGGGTGCACCGTATTCCGCCGTGCAGAAGCGCCGATGTCCGCTTCGCCCAGCAGGTCCCGGCTGGCGACCGACTGACGTTGATCTGCGACCAACGTGGCGCCGAGGGGCCGTCGCGGGTCGTCGGACGGTGTTACTGAACCGTAGCGCACGTCATTTCCAGGGTCAGGTGGCCGAGCCGGGCCGTCAGATCCGGAGCGGCGCATCCGGGGTGGGTGAGATCTGCCCGCGAACCTCCGGAAGTTCACCAGTTCGTCAGAGCGCGGCCACGGCGGCGTCGGCAGGTGCTGGCCCGGTCCGGCCACGATGGATCAACGTGACGACCAGTCAGATCTCTCTGCTGTCGCCGTTGGCGACTCCCGCCACACAGTTCACGACCCACCGGCCGCGGCAACAGCACGGCGGCGACGACTACCTGCTCCGCCTGGCCACCAGCCAGGCCGAGGTGCTGGCCGCGCAGTCGTTGCGCTACAACGTGTTCGCCGTGGAGTTGGGTGCGGTCGCCCTGGAACCGCCCGGGATGGGTGCCGATCAGTTCGACGATCTGTGCGATCACCTCATCGTCTGGCATCGGACCCCTGGTCGGGCGGCCGAAGCCGTGGGCACCTACCGGTTGCTCCCGCCGCACAGCAACGACTGGCACCCCCGCGCCGGGGGTCTGTGCGCCGACAACCGCTTCGGCCTGATGCCGATGGAATCGATACTGGACCGCACCGTGGAGGTGGGTCCGGCGTGCCTCCGCGCCGATCACCGTCGAGGGCCGGCGACCTCCATGCTCTGGCGTGGCATCGTCACCTACCTCGTGCTGGGCGGATACCGGTACCTGTTGGGCTGCGTGTCGATGGACCTGACCGACGGCGGCCGATCGGCCGCGGCCTTCTGGGACCTCGCGTTGCACGACCACCTCGCGCCGGCCCACCGGCGCTGTCGGCCACGGAATCCGGTTCCGATCGGCCGTCTCCCGCGAGCGCACACGCCGAGCATCCCGCCGTTGCTCGCCGGGTATCTGCGGTTCGGCGCCAAGGTCTGCGGCCCGCCCGCGCACAACGAGATGTTCGGTACCGCCGACTTCCTGCTGCTGCTCGACCTGGGTTCGGCCGATGCTCGGAATCTCCGGTCCCTGGCAACCACCGGCGGTTGACGAATGGGACGGAATAGGCCCGCCGCCGCCGGCCGGCTGGTGCTCGCGCTGACCGCCGTGGCGACCGGTGTGCTGATCGCGCTGATCGCGCAGATCGGGCCGGCTTACGGCCGAACCAGGCGCACCAGCCGTGCCGTGCAGCTCGGCTCCCGTATCGTGCTGAGGTCGATGGACATTCGTGTACTCCGCCGCGGAGTCGTTCGAGACGGACCCGCGCTCGTGGTCGCCAACCGCGTGTGCTGGATCGACATCCTGGCGATCGCCGCGAGTGCGCCGGTGGTGCCTGTGGCGAACTGCGAAGTGGCGCGGTGGCCGGTGATCGGCGGATTGGCCCGCCGGGCCGGAACGGTCTTCGTCCAGCGCCGCGCCTGCCGCGAACTACAGGACAGTATTGGGCGGATCGCGGCGCTACTGCGCCAAGGGCACCGGGTGCTGATCTTCCCGGAGGGGACCGCCATTCCTGACGGCCCGCCGGCGACCTTTGGGCGTGCGGGCTTCCAGGCGGCCGTTGACGCTGCGGTCGTCGTTCAGCCGATGGCCGTGCAATACCTGGACCGGCACGGCCGACCGATCGCGGCTGCGGCACTAGCCGGCGAACATGGCCTGCCGGCGGCAATCTGGCGCGTGCTGCGGTCCGGGCCGGTCGTGGTCGGACTGCGATGGACGACGATGCCCGCGATCGACGACGGCGGCCACCGGGCCGGGCACCGGGCGCGGGCGGCTGCCCGGGCGGGGATCAGCATCAACCGGCACCTGACCTTGACAACCGATGGTGGCTCAGCAGGTTCGGCCGGTCTTGCCGGCCAGTGCGACCAGCACGTCAGCGGTGGATCGGCATTGCCGTGTCGCTCGGAGTCAGGAGTCCGCGCGCAGAGAGGCGCTCAGAGACCTGCTGATCGTCCCCAACCGGTCCGCCCTGGACTGGACGTCGTCACGTAGTGCCGCGACGCGTTCGAGCAGTTGCGATCAGGCCGATTCGGCGCGTTTCCCGACCGCACAGGGCAATACATCCTTCAACAGCGACAGTCTGCATCCCGATCTCAAGCAGCGAGCGGATATTCTGCACGATCGCGACGGCGTTGGCCGGATAGTCCCGGTATCCGCTGACGCGGCGTTCCGAACTGAGCAGGCCCTGCTGCTCGTAATGGCGCAGCGAACGAACGCTGGCCCCGCTGCGCCTGCTCAACTCACCGATCTGCACCACGTCACCTCGCCGCCCGGATCTGGTCGACACCCCAAGGGCGAGTTGATGGTTGACCCTGACACCAGGGTCAGACTTTACCGTGAGAGCCATGAAATCTCACACACCTTCCGCGCTCTCCGGGTCAGGCCGCATCCGCATCGCCGATCCCTTGTCCCTCCTGTCCGACCTATCCGGCCGCACCGCCGTCGTCACTGGGGCCGCCCGCGGCATCGGCCTGGCCACCGCACGCGCCCTCGCCAACCGCGGCGCCGATGTGCTGCTGGGCGTGCGCGACACCGAACGCGGCGAGCAGACCCGCCAATGCATGATCGAGCAGGACCACCTGCGCGGCGAGCAGCTCACGATCGCCCACGTGGATCTGCTCGACCTCGACTCCGTGCGCTTGTTCGCCACCCGAGCAGCACGCCGGCCGCTCGACATCCTCATCCTGAACGCCGGTATCAGCAGCGTCCCGTTGCGCCTGAGCCGCAAGGAGTGGAAGCCAGTTCGCCACCAACCATCTGGGACACTTCGCGCTGACGGCCACTTGCTGGCCGCTCTGGCACGAGGCACGGATCCCCGGATCGTCACCGTCTCCTCCGCGCCCTACAAGGGAGCCGTCCTGGACATCGACGACCTCGCCGGCGCTCACGGCTACCCGCCCGCCCGCGCCCATAGCCGATCCAAACCGGCCAACACCATGTTCGCCGTCGAACTGCGAAAACGCCTGGCAGAGACGGGCAGTCCGCTCCGCAGCTTCGCCGCACACCCCGGCATGGCCCGCACCCCGCTGCACACCACCTACCCCTCACCGGCGACCCGGCTGGCGACGAGATTGGCCGCCGGGCTCGTCGGAAGAGACCCCGAACCGGCCGCTATCGCCATCCTGACCGCCGCCGCCTCGACACAGGTGGACCCGCAACTGTTCTGGGGCCCCACCGGCTCACGGTCGCACCCGGATGTCCTGGGCGTCCCTTTCGCCGCGATCGCAACCGACAGACTCGCGGCTGACCGGCTCTGGGCGGCATCTGCTCGACTCACCGGAGTGGAGTACCTGACCTGAGATCCCTATGCGGCACGGCCGGTCGGATCCGGTGCTGGCGTGGAGGGCGGCGCCGGACGTTGATTGAACGGCCGTTGCTCACCGATCGGCCTGATTCCGCAATCCGGGTTCATTCGATCCGGCCGGGTGCAATTTTCACCGGAGTACCCGGCGCCGCTGTACGGCGGGGACCGGCGTCGGCGGCTCCGGCCGCTCATGTCCTCGCTGTTCGCATCCCGTCGAGGAAGAATCCGAGCCCACGTCGCCACCAGTTCCCGCCGAGGCGGACGGCGTGAGCGTTGAGCCAGATCAATCGTTCGACGTCGACCGCCGTGATGTCGGCACGCATCGAGCCGGCGGCCTGCGCGGCGCGCAGGAGCGACTCGGCGTGCGCGACGGCCCGCTCGACGACCGCGCGGACCTGGACCGCCTCCAGATAGCGGCGCGCCACGACTTCGTTGAAGGTCGGGTCGGCGGCCTGCGCCTCCCCGAGCGCGCGAATATAGCTGGCGAAAAGCTCCCACGGATCCGAGCCGGCTGTCGCGGCGATGGCTGCATCGAGCTTGCCCTGGGCCATATCCGCGACGACCGCGTCGATCAGTCCCGCACGGCCGCCGAATCGGTGATAGATCGTTCCGGCGCTGACGCCCGCGCGCCGCGCGACGTCGTCCAGCGATGCATCCAGACCGTGCTCGGCGAACGCCTCGGCTGCGGCGGCGCGGATCCGCTCCAGGTTGCGACGAGCATCGGCACGCACCAGAAGGCCTCCCGGAATAACTTGACGAGCCATCAAGTTATGGCCGTCGAACGTAACTTGAGACTACCTCAAGATATGGGAGGAACCTCATGACCGACTACGGACACGAGGTCAGCTTCGGGGTCAGCCTCGACCCCAGAGCCGGCTCCGTCGCCGAAGCCATCACCCTTGCCCGCCGGGCCGAGCACCTCGGACTCGACCTGCTCGCACTGCAGGATCACGCCTATCGACCGGCGCACGTCGACACCTGGACCCTGCTCACGTATCTCTCGGCCGCCACCGAGCGGATATCGGTCATGACCGATGTCGTGGATCTGCAACTGCGTCCGCCGGCGATGCTGGCCAAGGCGGCGTCGTCGCTGGCCGTCCTCAACGGTGGGCGAGTGCAGCTGGGCGTCGGCGCCGGCCCCTTCCCGCACGCCATCGCCGGGATGGGAGCGCCACTGCGTGGAGGCCCAGCCATGGTGGAGTACGCCGACGCCGCGGTCGAGATCCTGTTGCAGGCACTGCGCGGTGGCCCGATCGAGGCCGGCAACGACGAACACCATGTCTCGTACGTAGCCGGGCCGGTTGCCACGAAGATTCCCGGCGTCTGGGTGGGCGCGCAACGGAGACGCATGCTGCAGCTGGTCGGGCGGCGAGCCGAAGGCTGGGTCTCGCCGCTGAACATCTACGTGCCACCCGAGGACGTGCCCGACAAGCACCGCATCATCGACCGGGCGGCCCGCTCCGCGGGTCGCGATCCGGCAGACATCCGGCGGATCTACAACGTCATGGGCACGATCGTCACGAACGCCGGCGATCCGGGCCAGCGCGCCCAGGACGGCCGGCATGTGGTCGGCACACCCTTGGACTGGGCCGATTTCCTGACGCGGGCGGTGGTCGAACTCGGGTTCGACACCTTCATTTTCTGGCCTTCCGGCGACGCCACCAGCGAGCTGGAGGCCTTCGCCGGCGAGGTCGTGCCGGCGGTCCGGCACCGGGTCACTGCCGTGCGGGGTGCCTGATGACGACCCTTCCGGCACCACCGTCGTCCCTTGTCGCGGTGACGCCCGACGACGACTCGTACAGGTTCCTCCGATCGACCTACACCACCCGCCACTCACCTTCCCTGATCCTTATCCCGCGTTCGAACGCCGAGGTCGCCCAAGCTCTCTCGTACGCCGGGGCGTCGGAACTGCCCCTGTCGGTCCGTAGCGGGGGACACGGCCTGTCCGGCTCGTCGTCCAACGACGGTGGGATCGTCATCGACCTCGGCGCCCTGAACGGCGTGACGATCCTCGACCAGACGACGAGGCTCGTGCGGGTCGGCGCCGGCGCCCGCTGGGCCCACGTCGCGTCCGAACTGACCCAACGCGCTCTCGCGATCAGCTCCGGTGACCACGGCAATGTCGGCGTCGGTGGACTCGCCACCGCCGGCGGCATCGGCTGGCTGGTGCGCAGCTACGGCCTGACGATCGACCACGTGTGGGCGGCAACCGTCGTCCTGCCCTCCGGCGAGGTGGTGCGGGCCGATCCGACCGAACCGGACCTGTTCTGGGCGGTCCGCGGTGCCGGGTCCTACGTGGGCGTCGTCACCGACCTGGAGATCCACGCCATGCACCTGCCCGGGGTCCAGGTCGGGCGGGTCGTGATCGAGGTCGACGAGGAAGGCACCGCCCTGGAGCGCTGGTCCCGTTTCATGGCCGACGCTCCCCGCGAGCTGACGATGAGCGGAATCCTCACCGCGGCGGGCGTTTCCGGTCGCCCGGTGCTCGCGCTCACCGCCGTGGTGGCCAGCTTGGACCCACCTGTCGCCAGCGCATCCTTGGCCCCGCTGCTCGGCGGCCGCGGATTCCGCGGCATTGCGTACGGCGGCAGCACCGTCGCCGCCGGCTACGCGGACCTGGTACCTCGAGGTCACCTTCATCCCAATGTCGGACAGCAGCCATCGACCACGACCAACGCGCTCCTGGGTGGCCTCACGCCCGAAGCAGCACGCACCCTCGTCGAGATCGCGCGGCACCCGTCGACACCCCTGCTCCAAGTACGGGCGATCGGCGGCGCGGCCAACGACATCGATCCCGGCGCAACGGCGTTCGCGCATCGCAGTGCGCAGGTCCTGGTCACGGCCAGCACGTTCGCACCGCGCGGCCGCGACGAACTCGAGGCGGCGACCCAAGCCCTCTGGGCTCACGCCGTCGGCGCCTACCGCAACTTCGAGAGCCACCCAACGCCCGCCACCTTCGAGCGCGCCTTTCCGGGCGCCACCGGGGACCGCGTCCGTGACCTGGCCAAGCGATACGACCCGGCCGGCCTGCTGCGCCGATCCGGTGCGCCCTGACGGTCATCGTCGTCGGCCAAGCTCCTGGACGGCGCGCAGGTGCCGCACCGACGCGCGCCGGAAGTGTCCAGGTCGCCCATTCCCGGGGTCGTCGGCGGCGCCGCCGTCCGGTCGACCGTTCCGCCATCGTCGGCTCTTTCGGCAGGAGCTCGAGCCCGGCCTGCGCAGGGAATGATTGACATGTCAACCAGGTTGCACCGGCCGACGACGCAGACGAGGAGATCCGACGGTGACTGACATCCAGTTCGGCCTGGACACCTTCGGTGACGTGCCGAACGACGACGACGGCCGGTCCGCCGGCCATGGCGCGGCCATCCGGGCCGTGCTCGACGAGGCGGTCCTGGCCGACCAACTGGGTGTCGACGCGATCGCGCTCGGCGAGCACCACCGGCCCGAGTACGCGATCTCGACCCCGGAGACGGTGCTGGCCGGGATCGCCACCCGCACCGAGCGCATCCGGCTCGGTTCGGGAGTGACCGTGCTGAGCTCCGACGACCCGGTCCGCGTGTTCCAGCGATTCGCCACCGTCGACGCGCTCTCCGGCGGGCGCGCCGAGGTGATCCTTGGCCGAGGCTCCTTCACCGAGTCCTTCCCGCTGTTCGGCTACGACCTCAAGGACTATGACCGGCTGTTCGAGGAGAAGCTTGACCTGTTCGTCAAACTGCTCGACGAGCGTCCGGTCACCTGGAGCGGCACGGTTCGGGCGCCGCTGACCGACGCCGATGTGTTCCCCAAGACGGACTCCGGAAGGCTGACCACCTGGGTCGGTGTCGGCGGCACACCGCAGTCGGTGATCCGGACCGCGCAGCACGGGTTGCCGTTGATGCTGGCGATCATCGGGGGTCCGCCGGAACGATTCGGCCCCTATGTCGAGCTGTACCGGCGCGCGGCCGAGCAGTTCGGCACCCTCGCGCACCCTGTCGGGATGCACTCGCCGGGATTCGTCGCCGACACCGATGACGACGCCCGGGAGCAGTTTTGGCCGCACTACAAGGTGATGCGCGACCGGATCGGCGCGCTGCGGGGCTGGCCGCCGATTCGGCGCAGCGAGTACGACGCCGAGATCGAGCACGGCTCGATGTACGTCGGGTCGCCGGAGACGGTCGCGCGCAAGATGGCTCGCGCGATCGGCGCGCTGGGCGTCGGCCGCTTCGACCTGATCTACACCGTCGGCCCGCTGCCGGTGTCGGCCCGCCTGCATGCGGTGGAACTCTTCGGCGCCAAGGTGATCCCCATGGTCCGCGACATCCTGTCCGATGAACCCGCCCGCCCAGCCCTGCGGCGAACGGATGGGTCATGACCTCGACCCGGCTGGCGCGGCCGGTCACGCTCGCTATCCTCGGCGCCGGCAAACTGGGTACCGTTCTCGGGCGGCTCGCCGTCGCGGCCGGCTACCGTGTCCTGTTGGCCGGGTCGGGTGATCCGTCCGAGATCGCCTTGACCGTCGATATTCTCGTCCCGGGTGCGCGGGCAACCAGCGCGACCGAGGCGGCCGCGCGGGCGGACATCGCGGTGCTGGCGCTGCCGCTGGGCAAGTACCGCAGCATCCCCGCCGCCCAGCTCGCCGGAAAGGTCGTCATCGACGCGATGAACTACTGGTGGGAGATCGACGGGCCACGTGACGACCTGACCGACCCCAGAACCACCAGCAGCGAGATCGTGCAGGCCCTCCTGCCGCGGTCGCAGGTCGTGAAAGCCTTGAACCACATGGGCTATCACGACCTGGAGGACGGCTCGCGGCCATCCGGCGCGCCGGGGCGCAAGGCGATCGCGATTGCTGGCGACGACCGCGCGGCCGTCGCCACAGCGGCGACACTGGTCGACGACCTCGGATTCGACGTCGTGATGGCCGGCCCCTTGGCCGAGGGTGTCCGGATGCAGCCGGGTGCGCCGCTGTTCGGTGCGAACCTGTCCGCCGTCCAGGTCCAGGCCACCCTGGAAGCGTTTCCGGAGTTCGGAACACGGGGACTGGTCGCGGCCGAGCAGGCAGTCGCAAGCGAATCGCCGACCGGGCACGAGGTTGTCCGGACCGCCCGCGGCGAGTGGACTCCGGCCGGCTGGGTCCAAACGTCGGCTGTTCTGAGCCGTGAAGTCCTATGAGGCGTCCGGAGGCAACAGCGGAAATCTGGGTCTCGATGACCAGTGGGTTACGACCTGACGAGGTCGCAGCCCGGACGGTGGCGCGAGTCCGATTCGGGCGCGAAACGCGCGGAGGAGCGATAGCTGCTGCGCCTGCGGTGGCGCCGTTTCGTAGGCCACGCTCGCCCACGGCAGGCGGACGACCCCTGCTGCACTCGATGAGGGTGCTGTCCGGGCTGCCGATGGCGCAATGGTTGGACATCATGGTGACCCCTGGACCCGCTGGGGGGACGTGGGATGGGGGTCGAATTCGCCGGATGAAGCGCGAAGGGTCGATTCGCCTTCGGCTCACGCGGTGATGATCTGCGGCGACGATGCCGGGCTATGGCGGGGGAAGACCTTCCGGACTGTCACCAACGCCACGACGGCCAAGACGATGTCCGCGAGGATGAATGCGGCAACGCCGAGACCCATCGGGGTACTCATGGTGTTGGTCAAGAGCCCGAAGTCCCACAGGCCGTGCACGATCATGGACACGATCAACAGGCCGGACACCCGGCGGATGAGGTAGAAGAAGTACCCCGCGACGACGGTGATCAGCACCTGGCCGAGCGAGGAGATTCCTTCGCTGAAGATGTTGGTGGCGTGCGCGACGCCGAACAGCACGCATGTCCACAACGCGACCTTGCCCTCGGTGAACCCGGCCTGCCGGAAGACCGCCACCCCGATCCCGCGGAACATCAACTCCTCGCTGACTCCGATGAACAGGCACCCGACGAGCAGCATGAGGGTCATGGTCAGGCCCTTGGCCGCAAGATTGCCGTAGCTGATCCCTGCCGCGATGGCGACGAGCATCACCACGGGAAACAGCCAGACCCACCGCGGGAGCCGCCGATCGTCGTTGAAGACCGGGCGCCACCAGCCGAGGACCGCGACCGCAACGAATCCGATGAGCGAACCGACGCCAACCGTCACCCACAAGCCGCGAACCACGGACTCGGTGGTCTGAAAGGTTGCATACTCGCCATCTGCCGGCGCCGTCATGAGAGGGATCGTCTGAATGGCAGCGAGATAGCCGACGATCAGCAGGAGGTACCCCCAGACGGGGAGCTGACGGCCATTTCGGGACGGGCTATCTGTCATCGGTGAACTCCTCGACTTCCGAACAGACGTGACATCACGGTGCATTCCGGGCATCCCGATCAACCCTGGCCGGAGGCGTCGACGGACACACCGGAAGGGTATGTGGCCTCAACCGGGACAGGAGCCTTTGCCCGAGCTGTGGTACCCATTCACCTAGGTGATTTCGACCCGCTCGCGCCGCCGCGATGGTGGTCGCGCCGGTGACAGTGCATATGGGGAGGCGGATGTTCCCGGCGACGAAGTTCCATCCACCGGCCGTCATGCCGCGATCGATCCGCCGCGATGACCTCCTCGCCCTCCTGCGGGGCAGGCGGCCGGCAGTGGTGACTGTGCAAGCGCCGGCCGGATACGGCAAGTCGACCCTCGTCGCACAGCTGCTCGCGCAGAGTCCGGCGCAACGGATCTGGGTGAGTATCGACGACGACGACAACGACCCCGCCGGACTCTGGGCCGCGGTCGGCGCCGCAGCAGCGGGCACCGGTCTGACCGGGGCGGCGCCCGAGTTGCCGAGCGGCGGCGACGTACGGTCCGCCGGAATCGTGCCCGTCATCAATGCCGTCGCACGGTCCGCCCACGACTGGATCCTCGTCCTCGACGACGCTCATCAGCTCAGCCGCGAGGATGTGGTTGCATGCCTCGACTGGTTCCTGGGGCGGCTGCCAGAGAACCTCACGGTCGTGATTGCGACGCGCGCGCCGCTCGATCTACCGGCCCTCGGACGCCTGCGCGCCCGAGGCGCCCTCGTTGAATTCTCGGCCTCGATGCTTTGCATGGAGCCGACGCACATCGAGCAGCTCCTGCGCATGTCGTACGCGCTGGACGCGACCGAGACGGAAATTGGACAGATCGTCAACGTCACGGGCGGGTGGCCGGCGGCAGTGTCGCTCGTCGGTTCGGCGATGGCACACAGGCAACCCCTGGCCCGGGTCCTATCGCAGCGCCCGGATGATGAGGCGGCGGAACCTGTCAACCTGAATGAGGCACGCTTCGGTGCCTATTACTGAGCAGGG
>CAYZBB010000052.1:0-30864 GCA_964476495.1 uncultured Actinomycetes bacterium
GCAGCGCGCCACTGGATCTCGCCGTCGTCGTCGCCGTCATCAACCTCCGCGTCAGTCAGCCATGAAACTCCTGCGATTCTTCCTCGTCGCCATCGCGGTCACCGTCACGCTCGCCTGCCTGGTGGGATGCAGTGCGCGCAAGGCGATGACTCCGGACGGGAGGGTCCTGTACAAGTCTACCAGGTTCGGCAACAGGGAGTCGATCAAGAGGGTTGAGTACCGAGGTCCCGACGGGGCGGTGTTCATCATGGAAGGATTCTCCGGCGACCAGGTCGAGGGCATGTCCATGGTGGCGGAAGCGTCGGCAAGGGGCGCCGTTCAGGGGATCACCGGCGGAGCTGGCGGTGCCTCCGCCCTGCGCTCGGCTCCGCAGGTCGGCAACGCGGCGTGGACGGTGCCGGAGGGCATGAAAGCCGTTCAGCGGGGCAGCGATGTGGTGCTGATTCCAAAGGACGATCCGTCGGTGCCGCAATACGAAATCCAAACCCACTAGCCGTCACATTCATGGAACCGTTCTTTGCGTCGATCGTGTCCGTTCTGATTTTGCTGGCCTCCCGGATGGCTGGATTGGCTGCGGACGATACGCTGGTGGCCAGTCAGGTGCTGACTCCCAGTTCGGCGGACTGGGTTGGGTGGATCGAGAAGGCCGGCACGGTCGGCGTGTGCATCTGGATGCTGGTTTGGTTTCAGCGTCGCAACGACTCGCAGCACCAGGAGCTGACCAAGATCACGGAGCGTGCGATTGCCGCCCTGGAGCACAACGACGAAGCTGGAAGGGAACTTGCGGAAGCCATCAACGGGCTCAAGGAAGTGGTCGAATACTGCAACCGGCGATGAACAGACACCGCGCTTACTACCCGATCGACGACGCGCCGGTCACCGACGGCGACGGTGCCTTCGTGGGGGTCAATGCGCGACTCGATCCGGCGCAACTCGGCGAGGGCGATGTCGCGCACGCGGTCAACACCCGGTTCGACGAGGGCCGCGCCGCCACTCGCAAGGGAATTCGGATCATGCCGTGGGGTTCGGAGCCGGAGCCCGGCGACGGTCCTGGGATCGTGAGACCCTACGGGACCGTGCTGCTGGCGGAGACGTACCACGACCCGTACGAGGGAGCCGAGTGGTTGATCATCGCCACCGATGACGGGACGTTTCGAACGAACCCAGGCTCTCGAGGCGTCGGGCTGGCGATGCCTCCCGGCGAAACAGCCGATGGGGCCACGGATCTGATTCAGACCTACAACGGGATGGTGATGCTGCGTGGACCGGACGAGGACCCGCTCTACATGCCCAGCCTGGCGGAGGGATGGAAGGTGCTGCCGAGTGCCGACACGCTCAAGGAACCCATCCCGCCGTCGTCCGCCGGCATTTACTTCCAGAACCGCCTGTGCGTGATCGACGGACGGCTGGATCCCGAGCACGTCGACTCGGTGTGGGTGTCGGACGTGGGC
Organism: uncultured Actinomycetes bacterium; assembly: GCA_964476495.1. GTDB lineage: Bacteria > Actinomycetota > Actinomycetes > Mycobacteriales > Nakamurellaceae > Nakamurella. The sequence goes on from CAYZBB010000052.1 coordinate 1,452, forward strand.
GGTGTCGGGTCGGTTCTTCAGGGGCCGACGGTGTACCAGAGCTTCCGCATCAATCAGGGGTCCTCGGACCGACTCGTCGCGCTGGCCAAGTACAACGAGACGACCCTCATTTGCGCGAAGAGCCGCAGCATCTACGCCGTGACGGACATCTACGGAGACAACGCCTCTCTGAGTCAGAACGCCCGTCTTCAGGAGATCACGCGGCAATACGGGTGCCTGTCCCCGAAATCATGGGTCCAGGTGGGCTCCGACCTGTGGTTCCTCGGCTACCGTCGCGGGGTGTGCTCGATCCGCCAGACTGAGACCAACGCCCTCCAAGGGGTGGACATCCCCATTTCCCGGGACATCCAGCCGCTCATCGACCGGATCAACTGGCAGGCCGCCGCCGGCGTGGTCGCGGCCGCGCACGACAACCGGGTGTACTTCGCGGTCCCGCTGGACTCCGCGACCACGAACAACGCGGTGCTGGTCTTCTCCACGCTGACCCAGCGGTGGGCCGGTTACGACCAGAGCGAAGCCACCAAGGTGGCGGACTTCGTCAAGTTCTCCTACGGAGGAGCGGTGCGGCTTGGGTTCGCAAGCACCGACGGGTTCCTGGCGCTCTACGAAGACGGCTACACGGACCACGTCGGTGACGCGGACGGCAACCTGACGTACTCCCCGATCCGGACGGTCATTCGGACCCGTGGTTACCTGGGACGAATGGCGGGGCTGAAGCGGTTCCGGAGGATGGTGGCCAAGGTCCAGACATGGAACCCGGCGTACACGGTGGATCTGGCGACCGATGGCGCGTTCGAAAGCGAAACGCGGGCCACGGTGACCAAAGACCGCACCCGGTACGTGCGCCCGCACGACGCCGTCCCGTGGGACGACTCCAACGCCGACGACGACTGGGAAACCTCTTTTCGCGAGGACTACTCGGCGGTCGCCGACGGTCTCAAGGTGACGGACTCCGACGGGGACGGGACCCTGAAGTGGGATCAGCTGCAACAGGCCGAGGAGGAGTGGCGAATCGGCGGCCGCAATGGGCACTACCTCCAGGTGGAGTTCACCTCCACGCAGGGCCGCATCGAACTGGCAGGTCTGGCAATCGACACGACCCGGGGGCCGTCCCGAGGTGGAGCAAAACTGTAGAAAGGAACCATGGCACTCACGGTATCGGTCTCACGCGGGTTCACAATGACGGCCGGCTACGCGCCGAGCGTCGATGATTGGAACGCTGGGTTTCTGCCGACCGTCACCCTGTACGGAGGCATCGACGGCGGGGACATCGCCGATGGCTCGATCACGTTTGCGCTGCTCAACAGCAGCCTGATTCTCTCGGGGACCACCATCACGGCCCTGGCCACTGGGGACATGCTGCTGGTCGGGGACGCGTCGGCAGCCGCCAACCGGGTAATCACGGTGGCCAATGCGATCAACGGGCTGTTCTCGCTGGCGCCGGCGGGCACCGCGTTCACCTCGTACGCGGCCGATCTGATCACGCTGCACAACGGCACGGCGGCGCTGACGATGACTCCGGCCCGATTCGCGGAGCAGCTCATCGCGCAGGCCCCGGAGCTGACCACGACCGACGACGCCGACGAGGTGCTGGTGCACGATGCGTCCGCCACCGACGGCAGCCAGGCCACCCGGGTGTCGCTGGCGAATCTGCTGCCGGCCAAAGGCACCGCCGGCACGTATACCGCGGTCACCGGACTCACGACGGACGCCAAAGGGCGCGTGATCGCGGTGACGACCGGGACGGGCGCCGCCTTCGGCGGGGCGTACAAGACCACGGGGGCCTTGCCGACGGGGGACGGGTACTCCAACGGGACCGTCGTCACGATCTCGCCGAGCTTTGGCCAGGCGGCGGCGATCCTGACGCTCGACCTGGAATGCACATCGGCCGATCTCGATTACTCGGTCGGGGACATCGTGCCGGCCACCAAGGCGGTGATTCAGACCAACTCCCACACGGCGTTCACGCCGATCTGGACGGCGGCGGATGCTCTGCGAATCGTGCGAAGCAACGGTACCGTCCTGATGTACCGCAAGGACGGCGCAAGCGCTGCCGGGATCGACACGACCAAGTGGCAGTTCCGCCTGACGGCGGTGAAGTACAGCTAAAGCGCCTCGAATCGACCGAATCCGAAGCGAACAGATGCCAGCCGCATTGTCACCCGATTGGAGCCCGAGCAGTCTGCGCCCAATGGAGCAGGCGGCGGCGGCGTGGCGGCGGTGGAACCCCACAGGGGATTTCACGGCGTTGCTCGCCGGCTACCTGACTCGGGGATTCGTCTACTCGGGCGACGACGCGTTCATTCTGGCGATGCCCCAAAATGATGACACCTGGTTCATTCATCTGGCGGCAGGCAAGCCGGCTCGGTTCCTCGAGCTGGCGCCGTTCCGGCTGCCCTGGGTGGCGTGGCAACGGGATGGACGAGGACCGGTCCGCCGCTGGTCCTGGGCTCGATTCGCGCGCCTGGTGAAATCTCTCTGACCTATGGGAACCTCAGTCTCCACACCGGCCCCCCGCGACGCCGCGCAGGAAGGGCGTGACATGCTCCAAGCCCAAGTGGATCTGGCGCCCGACTTGTACGCGGCCAACGCCCAGTACCAGCCGCTCTACTCGGACCTCAACGTCGCGACGCTGCGGCGTGCGCTGCTCGGCAACGGCACGGACCCGGGACTGCTTCAGACGTACCAGGATGTCGAGCCCCAGCTGACGGAGTTCGCCTCCAGGGCGGCCAGCGGCCAGCGGGAGCGGGACGTGGCGGACGTGGAGCGGTTGGGGGGGCGGGCCACGGCCGCGTTGCGCGGATCGGACCCCATGGCGGCCCAGCTGGAGGACATGCTGGCGCGGCAGGCCATGGATCAGCTGGGGTCAGGGGCTTCGCTCGATCCACAGATGCGCGATCAGGTCGCCCAGGAGGTGCGGGCGGCGCAGGCCGCGCGCGGGTTCGGATTCAGCGGCTCCGACGCGGACGTGGAGGGCCTGTTTCTCGGCCGGGAAGCCAACGCGATGCGGCAGCAGCGGCAGGGGTTCGCAACGGACGTCGCGGCCCGTCGCCGGGCGACGACGGGCGACCCGTTCATGGCCATCCTCGGGCGGCCGTCGAGCGTGCCCGGTATGGCCGGGTCAGTCATGGGGCAGGCCAGCGGGACCACCGCCGGCGCGCAGCAGTTCGACCCGTTCAGCGCCTACGGGGCCGACCTGGCCAACACGAATTTCAACGCCAAGGCCGCGGCGAAGATCGCCCAGGCCAACAACAACGCCGCGATCACATCGGCCGGCATCTCCGCCGCCGGGTCCGCGGCCTCCAGCCTGTAACCCATGCCACTGCGACTCGATCCCTACGGCCAGCTGGGCTCCGAGATTCCCCGGGGAACGGTGGATCCCGTGAGCGTGGAAGACCTCCAACGCCAGCGGCGCACGCTCGAACGGTTGGGATTCGAGAAGGGCTGGCTCGGCGACGTAAACGCGTTTCGGACGAAGGGCGTGCAGATGCGCGACGCCACCCGGGACGATCTGCGCGAGCGGTTGCTCGGCGGCGGGTCCGGTGCTCCAGCGGCCAATGCGGCCTCGGGCGGAGGCCTCGGGGGCGCCGCAAGCAGCGCCGCCAAGGGAGCCGCCAAGGAGGCGGCCATGTCCGCGATGGGGGCGTCTCTCTGATGGACGCGACGCGTCAACTGCTCGAGGTGTACGCCCTGGCCAGCGGGGGCGACCAGGACGCCTACACCTGGCTGCTGATGTGGCACGGATGGTGTCACCGGATCGACGATCACATCGACGAGCCGGGACATCCGGCGAGCGAGGTGGTCGACCTCTGCGCCGACGGGGTGCTTCTCTGCTCCAGCGGGTTCTACAGGCGGCACGCCGAAGCCCTCGGTCCCGCGTTGGCCACCGTTGCCGAGCAGTACCTGGCCAGCAACCGGGCGCTGGGAACGGTGCTGGCCGACGCGCTTCGAATCGCGGGCAATCAGGTGATCCTTCTGGTCGCCTACCTGACCGGTGGGCGTCCGTTGGTGCGGGCGGTGTCGGACCGACTCTGGCCAATCGTCGAGGCCACGCAACTGACGCCAGCATGAGCATCGAAGAAGCCATCGCACGACTGGCCGCGTTGATCGTGGACGTCAGCGACATGCGGGCGGAGCGGTGGCTGCGCGAATGGCCGCCTGGGCACCCGGAGCGGCCGCAACGCCAGCCGGACTACGTCACCGCGTATCTGATGCGGCAACCGCAAGCACCCAACCCAACCTGACCATGCCGTACGCACCGGGAATCGAGTATCGCGGGGACCAGTACCTGTTTCGAGGGATCAGCAGCCTCGGGGACTCCGCCGCGAAGGCCATCGACGACTACCGCAAGACCAAGCGCGAGAGCCAGGCCGCCGACGCGGCGTTCGAAACGCTCGTCCGTTCGGCTGGCCCGATGGTGCAGTCCGGCGTCATCCCGCCGGAGCTGGTCCAGGAGATGGGCGACCTCGGGAAGTTCAGCGGGCTGTCCGCATCGGCCAAGAAGGCGAAGCTCGGGCAGCTGGGCGTCAGCCTCCAGATGCTGATGCAGGATGCGGATCGGCAGGGCGCCGCGGCGGATCGCAAGGACGCCTCGGAGCTTCGGCGCTCGATGCACGAGTTGCAGCGCTCGGAGTTCGACAGGCGCGGGCGGCGGGAGGATGCGACGTCGCGGGCCGTGCTTGGGCTGGCCCCGGTGCTCGACATGCCTCCGGACCAAGCCGGCGGAGTGATGGGGCCGGCGCTGGTGGCGGCGCTGCGCGAGAACCCGGATGCGGACGCGATGCAGATCCTGGACGCGATGACGCGAACCGAGCAGCGCCGGGGCCGTGGGCGTGAGGATTACCCGGAGGCCGGCCAGATGCTGGAACCGTTCGACGTCGGCGGTCGCAAGGGGCTCTACAACCGCCGCACGGGTCAGACGATGCTGGATCAGGACGCCTCGGACGGGCAGGCCGCCCCGATTCGGGACGAGACGGGTGCCGTGATCGGCTACGGGGTGAGGTCTGGGAATCGCACGCAGATTCTCCGCCCGCCGGGTGTGCTCACGGCGCGAGATCGGATCGAGCTGCGGAAGCGAAAGAAGGAACTGCTCGATTCGATGCCGTTTGCCGAGACCCCGGAGGAGAAGGCCGAAGTCCGAAATGAAATGGCAGCCATCGACGCGGAATTGGCTGGTGCAACGAACCAGAAGCCGGCCAAGGCCGCGGCGCCGTCCGAAGCTCCGCAGCGGAGGCGGTACAACCCGAGCACCGGCAAGGTGGAGTAGGCGAGCATGCCCAGCATCGTCGAGATCCCAGGGGTCGGCGAAGTGGAGTTCCCGGACTCCATGAACGACGACCAGATCGCCGAGGCCGCCGGGCGCCTGCACCGGGAGGCGACGCAGCATGCCGGCCCACCGGCCCCCGTTCCGACGGCGGCCCCGGAGGGCGCCTCCAAACCCGGCATGTGGGACCGGTTCAAGGCGGCCGTGCGGCCCGGGTTGCAGGCAATGGGTGAAGCGCTCGCCGACGATCCCGCCGCCAACGAGGCCGCCGGCCAGGCGATCCGCGATGCTGTCACCGGGGTCGCCGTGGCGGCGCAGTCCGGACTCGACACCATGTCGCAGGGGCTCCGCCGCGTGCCCGGCCCGTTGCCCGGGGCGTCCGGTCCGGACCCGGCGCAGGCAGTGGCGCATCCGCTGACGCCGATGGCGCAGATCCCGAGGATTCCCGAGAACCCGGATCGCGGCACCGCCGCCCAGGTGGCTGCCGGGCTCGCGAACGTGGGAGCCGGGGTCGCCGAGGGCCTGCTCACGCCGCTCGGGGTGGCGACGCTCGGCGCCGGCGCGCTTCCGGCCGTCGGCCAGCGCCTCGTGGCGGGCGCCTTCGCCGCCGACATGGGCCGGCACCTGCCGGAGATGGCGGCGCAGGCCGCCGACGCGCTCGAGGGCGGGCCCGTGCAGCGCAAGGTGGAGGCGGTCGGCAACCTGCTGGCGACTGCTGGCATGGCGGGGATCGCCGGAAAGCACGCGCTGACGCCCAAGCGGGTGACCGCGGCCAGGGGGTTGGCCCGGGAACTCGATCGCGCCGAGTTGAAGCCGCCCGCGGCGGAGTGGGCCGAGCCCATTCGCGAACCGCTTTCCAGACCCTTTCCGTCGCCGGCCGAGGAAGCCGCGATGTCCCGCCCGCAGCCGCCCCGACCGTCCGAGGAGATCAATGCACCTCCACCGGCGACAGCAGGGCCCGAACGGCCGGCGACGGAGATTCCCGAAGCCAGCCCGCTGCCGGAGTCCGCGGCCGTACCCGAACCCGTCCAAGCTCCCGCCCGGGGTGGCTTCGCGAGTCCCTTGGACGCAGAAGGACTGCCGGCCGGAACGACGCCGATCTCGGGCTTGCGCATGCCGGTTGCCGTGGACCGGGTGGTGCCAGGCTCCCAGGACATGCCCGGGATCTTCTCCCAGCTGGAGCAGGTGATGGCGGTGACCGGCAGCCCGACCCCGATCCGTACCGGCCGCATGGGCGGCATGAAGCGGTGGGCCAGCGGGTTCTTCAAGCCGCGGGAGGAAACGATCCGCCTCCAGTCGTCGTTCGACCTGCCGACAGCGGCCCACGAGGTGGCGCATTCGGTGTCGGCGTCGCTCTGGCGGCGGCCGGCGGGGTCGGTGCCGCCCAGCCGGATCTGGAAACGGATGGCGCCGGCGCCGGTGCATGCCGAACTGCACGCCCTGGGGACGAAGCTCTACGGCACCCGGAAACCCGCGGCCGGGTACGCGGAGGAGGGATTCGCCGAGTTCATGCGCCACTGGCTGACGACCGACGAGGCGTCCACCGTGGCGCCGGAAACGGCGCGCTGGTTCCGGAGCACGGTGATCGACGGCAATCCGGCCCTCGGGGCGGAGCTGGCCAAGGCGCGCAAGATGATCGACGTCTGGCGCGGCCAGGGCGACCGCGGTCGCGCGCTGGCCATGCAGAAACCGTACCCGAGCGCCTGGGACAAGCGGTTGGCGCAGTTGCGCAAGACGTGGGGCGTGCAGGGCCAGGTGGAGCAGCTGACCCCGCTGGAACGCGTGGGCCAGCACTGGCAGGCGCGCAAGGGGACCGCCATGCCGGCGGGCAAGGACCCCTACATGGTCGCCTCGCGGCTTCGCGGGATCGCGCCGGCGGTCATGGACCGATTCGTCCACCGCGGCACGCTGGACATCGACGGGAACCCGACGGGCAACCGAGGCATGGCGGACATTCTGTCGCCCCTGCTGTCCGATTTGTCCGGCTGGCAACGCGGACTGCACGCGCTTCGCCCGGAGCTGTCCCGGAGGGTGCAGGAACGGGTGGAGGACTTCGGGCTGTACTTGTGGGCGCGGCGCACGCTGGAACGGGCGTCCCACGGTCAGGAGACGGGCCTTTCGGTGGACGACGCCACCAGCCTGATCGCGCGGCTCGACTCGCCCAAGATGCAGTTGGCGGCCGACCAGTACCGGCAGTGGTGGGACGACGTGCTGGACTACTACGGCAGCGCCGGCCCGGCCAACGCGGAGCTGGTGAAGGCGGTGAAGGCCGGTTCCCACGATTACGTGCCGCTGCCCCGGGTGATCGACGGCGCCCAGGCGAAGGCCGGCGAAACCGGGAAGCAGGGGGGCGGACTGCGGCGCATGCACGGCTCCGGCCGCCCGGTCTACGACGTGATGGAATCCACGCTCCGGGTGGCGGAGCGACTGATCGAGAAGGCCCACCGGGATCTAGTCGCCAACACCGTGATCGATGTGGCCCGGGAACCCGGGTTCGGTTTTCTGGTGGAGGAGGTCCCGATCGATCGCGTGCGGCAGACCGTACCCGTCGAGACCGTGCGCCAGCAGTTGGAGGATCTGGGCGTCAACACCTCGAGCGTGGCGCCGGACGCGCTGCTGGAATGGTACACCGAGGCCCGGGATCCGAAGGGCGTGGACCCGGTGTACGCACGACGCGACGCCGCCGGCGACATGCACTGGTACGTGCTCGCCCCGGACGTGTTCGAGGTGATCGCCGGCGTGGACAGCCCGCGCGTCGCCGCCGGCATGCTGGCGCAGCTGGCGGCGTGGGGAACCCGCACGTTCAAGATGGGCACGACGGGGCTGCGCCCGGCGTTTAACCTCGTCACGAACCCGCTGCGCGACGCGCAGAACTTCGGATTCCAGGTGCAGGGTACGGCCAACCCTGCGCGGATGCTTGGCGCCTACATGGCCAGCGTCGCGGACATGCTCAAGGCGTCGCTCGGGATGGGCGTCGTGAAGCCGTCGGCGTGGTGGGAGGCGTTGCACGACCTCGGGGTGCCCATGGCCAACAGCCTGGCGCACGACATCGCACAAACGCGATCCGCGCTGCGCGGGGCGTGGCACGGGAAGGTGCTCCAGCACGTCACCAGTCCGATCAACAGCTTCCGCGAACTCATCGGTGGATTCGAGACGGTGCCGCGCGAGGCGCAGTTGCGCATCCTGGCCTCGGAGATGGGATGGAAGCCGGGCATCCCGTTGACCCGGGACCAAGCCGTGGCGCTAACGGTGGCGGCCAAGCGAGTGACCACGGACTTCACCGCCGGGGGCGCCGCTGGGCGGGACTGGAATCTTTACATCCCGTTCTACAACGCCGCCATCCAGGGCACGCGGGCAACGGCGCGAACGCTGCGGAGCGCAGTGGACAAAGAATACGCCGCGCGGATTGGCACGACGCAGCGGCAGGCCCTCGGGCGCGTCGCGTTGGGGGGCGCGTTCCTGACCGCCCTGGGGCTCGGAAACTGGCTTCGGAACAAGGACAAGGAATGGTACAGGGCCCTCCCGTGGCGGGAGCGGTTCCTGTTCACGAACATCGAGATGGACGACGGCACGGTGGCCCGGGTGCCGCGGCCGATCGACTGGGGCAACCTGTTCATGGTGCTGCCCGAGGCGTTGGCGGATTCCTGGTACCAGAAGGACCCCGAAACGGCCGCCGCCGCAATCGAGCACATCGTGGCCAACATGAACCCGCTGGGCCTGCCGGCTCCGGCCAACGCCATCCTGGAGCAGGCGGCCAATCGGGATTTCTTTTGGGACCGCCCCATCGTGCCCCGCGGGGAGCAGGATCTTCTGCCCGGGGACCAGAGGTCCGAGTACTCGTCCTGGCTGGCCACCGCCCTCGGGGACGCGTTTCCAAACCACGTATCCCCCCGACGCGTCGACGCTGCAATTCGACAGGTTGGCGGCGGCGCCGCTGCGGATCTGGTGCAGGCGCTTGGGCTGGGTGGGCAGATGCGCGAGCGGGAGGCGGAGCCGGCGGACATCCCAGTGCTCGGGACCCTATTTCGGCGCGGCGGAACTTGGACGGCCGCCAACAGGAACCTGGTCGGATTCCAGGATCTCTACGCGTACTACTCGGCGCGCGACCGTTCCAAGCAACGCCCGTTGAACCCGCGAGAAGAGGCGTTCTGGGCGAGGTTGAAGGAGGAGAAGAAGCACATCGACATGGCCAGGGACATCTCCCTCGTCACGAAGGAACTGGAACCGCGCCAGAAGCTCTACCGTCTGGCCGGAGAACGCGCCAAACGGGTCATGGACGACGCGGCCCGGATGGGGCTGAAACAGTAGCCTTCTCCGTATCCAGACGCGTGGTCTGTACGCATCCCGTTGCAGGAGAAGCGAGAATCCTCGTAACTCGTTGGCTCCGAAGTCAGAAGCTCTAGCCAATTGAGCTACGGACGCCCACGCTTGCACCGGAGGCATTTGGCACTGGAGCCGCCGGGAAATCAAGGACTTGAACGGGTGCCTGACCATCCGAACCAGCACCAAACGGAACCTGCGCGGTGTCGTTTGGTGTCGTTTGGCGCGTGGATACGACCGTAGCCAACGCCGTATCCAATGCCGGCGCCGGCGCGAGGGCCGGGGCGGTGTCGCTGACCTGGGTCCGGATGTAGCGGCCGTAGTTCCGCTCGGTGGTGGTCACCGACGCGTGCCGGAGCCAGTCCCGCGCCACCAGCAACCCGTCCCGCATGGCGACCCAGCATCCCGCCAATGCCCGGAATTCGTGGAACGCCTTCTGGGTCTCCCATCCGAGATCCCGCATCCAAAGGGCGATCTCGTCAAAGAGCACGTCGCCGCGGTAGGTGTCGGTGCCGCCGGGGGCGAGGACGTGATCGTCGGGACCGAGGCCGGCGAGCAACGGCTCGATCTTGGCCCAGGCGCCGTTGGCGACCGGGATCCGGGGTGCGATGGCCCCGCTCTTCGTGGCGTCGCTCTGCCGGCCGGGGGTGCCGGGCTGCACCACGGCGCGCAGCTCGAGGTGGACCCGGCCGCCGAGGCGGATGAACCACCCGGCCCGGACGGCGGCGGCCTCGCTCTTGCGAAGGCCAAACCCGAGGGCCAGCCAGACGGCGAGGAATCGGTCGCGATGGGTGTCGCGGGTCGCGTCCAGGGCGCCGAGGGTGGCTGCTATCAGTTCGTCCCGGGGGATGCGGTAATCGTCCTTCCCGACGCCCCTGAACCCGGGAGCCGAGCGGAATTCGGTCAGGTCGGGGATGACGAGTCCGGCCTCGCGGCGGTAGTGCTCGACGAGGGCCGGCGAGAAGAGGGAGCGGGCGGAGCGGAGGACGGTGTTCCCGCTGCGGCCGAGCTGGGCGCGGCGGGCGTCCCCGGCGCCAGTGGCCTCGCGGTGGACCGCCTGCCGGAACTGGTAGACGAGATCCGGCCCGAGGACCGAGATCGAGCGTGATTCCCACGCCGGCATCGGCCCGAGCGCGGTCTCGATCAGGGACCGGAGCCCACCGATGTACCCGCGGCGGGTGTGGGGCGTCCAATCCCCGGGGGCGGCGCGGAAGGCGGAGACGACCTGGCCGAGCGTGGTCGTGGGGGATTCGGCGCGGAGTCGCGACTCGGTCAGCGCCGCAATCGCCTGCTCCCGGTCCCCGGCCAGCGCCTTGCGGAGGGCCCGCTCGAACCGTTCGGCGTCGGCCTTGGCGGTGTACCGGGTGTTGCGTAGGTACTGCCGGCCCTGGAACTCGACCTTGCAGTACCAGTGGGTGCTCTCGTGGCCGTTGCGGATGCGCTTGAATATCATGGTCGTGCGTGGATGAATGCCGCTGTGAAAGTGCTGCGGAAGTTGGGGGCGATCGTGCTTTGGGTCGGTCTCGTGGGCTGGTGGTTGAACCTCGTCATCGTGAACTACATGGCAACGATGGTGACTAAGCCTGGAAACCGAAACGGGCTTGGAATGGAATTGGTGCCGGCCCCCACGCTTGTCCAATGGTGGCTCGATACGCCAAGCATGTGGCCGGGCTGGGAATGGGTGATCGTGAACGGTCTTTTTCTCCTCGGGAGCATCGTTGTGTCTCCGCTGGTCGTGGTCCTCATCAAATGGCTGTGGGGCGAGGAACCTGGGACCGCGGATGTCCCACCCCCGCCGCGATAGTCAGGCGTGTCCCCAGCCACGCTCGCCAAGGTGCGCACTCTGCCGTTGCGGGTGCGCTTAACCATTGCCAAAGACCTGGAATCAGACGCGCTCATGATCCGCGTTTCGGTTTGCGAGGACTGCCGAGGTGCGGAGCGAGCGTGTCGTTCAACACGGTGTCCGAATGGGGATCGCGGCCGGAGCCTGGCTCCGCAGGCTCGGAACTGACGCCGTACGAGGTCGGCGTTTCGGAGAGCACAAGCGAGCCTCGGCGAGCCAAGTCGGCGCGTGCGAGCGCGCACAAGTAGGCGGATCGTGTGATGCCGAGTTTCTCCGAGCGCTCGTCAATCTCGCGGAGGAGCGATTTGGGAAGGCTGATCGCGGTTGCCGTCTGATCCGCGCTTCGTTTCCGCGTCGTCACGAGCTTGGTATTACCGGATACTCCGTATAATTCAAGCACAAACCGCTTGACGGAGTATAACGCCGTTGCTATTCCGTATTGCGTGACGACGGAAACCGTTCGAGAAGCCGCAGTTCCGGTGGCGGTGAAGGTGCCTCCGGATCTCCTGCGCGAGATCGATGCACACATTGCCGGACTGGACATCAACCGGTCGCAGTACTTCCGGAGGCTGGTCCGTGAGGATCTTCGGCGTTCTGGGCGAGCGCAGCCGGCGACGGCCGCGGAGGAGGTGGCGGCGTGAACTCGTTCTGGAATCAGATGGCGGCCGCGTTGGCGGTGGGCCTGGCGCCGGTGAACGCGTCGCTGGTGGACACGCTGATGCGCCCGGCGAACGGGTCGGCGATGTTCTGGCGCCGGTTCCCTGGGCGACGTTCGTACCGGGCGGCTCAGCGCGAGGCGCGGGCGCGTCGGAATCGTCGGCTGCATCACGGGAGGAACTCATGAGTGGCGCAGATCCCGCGGTGCTGGCGTGGACGATCACGGGCGAGCGCGTTGACCCGGATGGAACGGTGCATCTGCTCACGGCGACGTCGTTCGGGCGCAGCCCCGAGCAGGCGGTGCATCGGTACGTCACGATGCTCCAGCGTCGACGGGTGCCGTTTGCGGACGGAACCCGGTCGGTGGTGTTCGAGGAGCACGAGCTGCGAGCGGATGTGGCGCTGTGATCGCGTGCGTGCGTCAGGTTACCGGCGTGGTGCTCTCCCGGGTGTACCGGACGGCGATGCGTCGCTGCGCGGGGCTCGTGCATGACATCGATGTTGCGCGACGGCACGGGTCTCCGTCTCCGGGCGACACGGGCCTGCGGGAGCTGATGCTCCGTCAGGCGATCGTGTGGCGCGACCGGGCGGCCGAGGCCGGGAAGGGGAGGGCGCTGTGATTCCATGCCCGTTCTGCGGAGCGACTCCGGTGACGGCGGCCGACGTGGTCGGCGACGGGGAGTACATGGACGACGCGCCGTTTCAGGCGACATGCCCAACCTGCGGGGCTCGGGGGCCGCGGGACGACACGCCGGAGGGCGCGGCCGCTCGGTGGGACACTCGGTGGGCCGTCGCTCCGGAACCACAACACGGGTCCCGCGTGACCCGCTGGGGGCGCCGATGACGACGATGTGGATGCAACTGGTGGGGTTGGGCGTCCTGACGGCCGGCGTGGTCCTGTTGACCCCGGCGCGACGGCGCCCGAGGGCGAATGTCCGCCGGCATCGGCTGGCCAGGCTGCTGCTGATTTCACCGACGTTTTGGCGCGGCCCGCGGTGCATGCAGTGCACAGCGCACCGGGATTGTCTGCCCGGTAGGTGGTTGGGTTAGAGGACTACGGGACATGTTCAGCGGGCCGCGTCTTTCACTCTCAATCGCATGAGTTCGCCCTACGGAGGTCAGTCTGTCACGCCGGCGAGCCGAAGGCATCGGTCGGTCAACGAGCCGACGGCTGTCCCGCGCGGGACCTACAAGCAGATGCGGGCGGCGTTCGCGAGGCTGAAGCGCGAGGGCCGGCTGCCCGGTAACTCGAAGCGTGGTTCGGGCGGCGGCACCTGGGAGGGCTGGACATGACGCCGACGCGCCACCAGCTGGTCGCCGCGATCGAGACGCTTTCCGCCGCCGGGTTTTCATTTTCTGGACCGGCGTCCGAGCGGATCGCCCTGCTGTCCTCGTCCCGCGTGGCTCAGTTGCTCGACGTGAGCATGGCGCGGGCCCGGGAAATCATGCGGGACCTGCCCGGGTCGGTGATGCTCCCCGGCGGCGATCTCCGGTGCCGCGTCCAGGATCTCGAGCGCTGGCTGGATGAGCATCCCGCGGAGGTCGCGGCGTGAGGATTTCCCCGGAGATCCGGGGAGGAAAGGAACGAACCATGGCAACGACGAAGAGGAAGGGAGTGGCGACGCAACCGATGGGGCCCCAGCAGATCGTGGTGCTGGATCGTGGTTGGGTGCTGGTGGGGAAGACGGAGGAGATCGGGGACAAGCTCGTGATCACGGATGCGCGGTGCATCCGGTATTGGGGGACCACTGCCGGGCTCGGCCAACTGGCCGAGAGTGGGCCGACGGACAAGACCAAGCTCGACCCCATGGGGCGCGTGATCGCTCCGATGCGGGCCGTCATCGCCATCGTCGCATGCAAGACCGCGTGGTGACGCTCGACGGGTGCGGCTCCGGCTCCGGCTCCGGCTACGGCTACGGCTCCGGCTACGGCTCCGGCTCCGGCGACGGCTCCGGCTACGGCTCCGGCTACGGCTCCGGCTCCGGCTACGGCTCCGGCTCCGGCTACGGCTCCGGCTACGGCTCCGGCTCCGGCTACGGCTCCGGCGACGGCTCCGGCTCCGGCTACGGCTCCGGCGACGGCGACGGCTACGGCTCCGGCTCCTGCCTGTGACATGACCGACCTGACTCCAGCCTGCTCGGCCCCTCCCGCGCTCGATTTTCACGACCTGGCGCAGGAGGTGGCCCGGCAGCCGGACCTTTTCGCCGCAATTTCAGCGGTGGCAGAGGAGCAAAACACCGTCCGCGCCGCCCGGGAGCGTCGCTACACGGGGTCTCGCGTACCGGAGGCGAGGGCGGCTCAGATCGTCGCTCTCAGGCTGGCTGGCGGCTCTCTGCGCGAGATCGAGCGGCAGACCGGAGCGGACAAACGGACGGTGGCGGCGGTCGTGCAGATTGCGGAGAAGCAGGGGCTTGTCCCCCCGCTCAAAGAAGGTCTTCAGCGGCGGCTTGGGGAACTGGCGGAGCGGACGGCAGACGTGGTGGAGCGCGAGCTGGATTCGGATGTGCCGGATGCGCAGCTGATCAAGGCCGGATGGGTCGGCCTGGGCATCGCGGCCGACAAATCGGCCGCCCTGGCCAACGTCGGGGAACTGCACCTCCACCTCCACCAGGGTGCCGTCGCGAGCGGGCCGGATCCAGCCGCCGAGTACGCCCGACTCCTGCGCGGGGCGCCGGTCGGGCCGACCGTTGATGCGGAGTCAGAGGTTTCAACCTCGGAACGCCCGCCGATTGTGGACGTGCGGCTGTCGGATACTGGAATGGTGCGCGGCCCTGCCCCGGTGGGTGCCTCGGTGGACCCCGCAGATCCGAGCGGGTGCCGCGACCTGGGCCCCGGCGACGCGGGCCCCGAGGCCGGCGACGGCGGCGGGGGGGCGGGGGGGGTCGCGAAACCCGCGGTCGGTGGGGTAGGTGATGGGAAAGCTTGAGGAGAGTTTATGCCAAACGGGCCCTTCATTTTGACCGAGCAGCAGGTTGCCCTCCGATTGGGGGTTCCTTCGACTTGGGTTTCCCATCGTCGCGGCCCGCAGGGTGTCCGATGGGATAGAGGCGACGGCGGTCGGTACCTCTGGTCGGAGGCGGGTGCCGAAGCCTTGGTCGGCGAGTTGGATGCCGGAGGGGAGAAAATCGCGCAGGAGCCTTCGGACGCGAAAACCGCGGTGTCCACCCTCGGGAAGCCCGAAACGAGCCCACGCGCAGCGCACGGCGGCCTAGTCGCGGAAAAACCGGCGCCTGCCGACCCCCTTGTCCGGCTTCGCGTGCGCCGTACCGGGTGGAAGAACCGTCGGGTCATCCACGCCGTCGTAGTCGGCGGCGACGAGGCCGGGATCGTGACGGTCTGGGTTCAGAACTCCGCCCGGTTTGCGATCGGGCTCGAGATCCTCGGCAGGCCGTGGCCTGGGAGACCCGGGGTGTTCACCTTCGCCGGAAATCCCGAAAACCCGGACCGCGGCCCCCGCGAACCCCGTCGGAAGGGAGGATGGTGAACCATGGGCCGAACGCTTTCTCAAACCTCGGTTTCCGGCCGCCTACGGGCCCTTCTGAACTCCGGGCCTGTGGATACCGCCGCGGCCGCGAAGCTCTTCGGAAAACCATCCGCCGTGATGTCCGCCCTTCTGAACCAACTGCGCCAGCGCGGGGAGGCCGTGCAGCTGCGGCGCGGATCTGCCGGACGCGGTGGCAAACCGGCGTTCTGGGGCGCCCCATCTGACCTATGATCGTCGAACCCACCTTGCTGGATCACCCGAAGTTCCTGCGGCTGGCGCGGCGCATCGGACAGGGCCAAGCGATCATCATGCTGCTTCGGCTCTGGGGCCACTGCCAAGCCGAGTGCCGCCGGGAATTTTGGGCGGGAGCGGACGCCGAATACGTCGAGGCCGTGGGCCGATGGGACGGGGAATCCGGAGTCGCCTTCGAAGCCCTGAAGGCCACCGGATTCGTCGTGGAGGAGCCGGGAGGCGTCCGAATCCACGACTGGGACGACATGAACGCGTCGATGCTCCAGAGGTGGGACGTCGGTCGAAAAGGGGGTCGAAAACGCTCCGAAAACCGACCGGTTAACCGAGAAGCCGCTCCCGGTTCTGCTGAACCGCCAAAAAGTGCACCCCCGGTTAACCGACCGGTTAACCGAGAAGCCGCTCCCGGTATACCGGTCGCCCCCCCGATAGGAGATGAGAGGAGAGGAGAGGATACCCCCCTTACCCCCAGCGGCGGGGAAGCCACACCCCAGCAGCCCGTCAACGGCTCCGGAGCCGATCCGGAACCCGACTTCGACCAAGCCGTACCGCCGGCTGACCTTGGCGCCATCGCCGACGCCGATCGGGTGTGGTCGATCTGGCCCAAGCGCATCGACGGCCTGGCGGCGCTGCGGGAGATCCAGGCCGCCATTCGGCGGGACGGGCTCGACAAGGTGCTGGCCGGAACCCGGGCGATCGTGGAGGCGGACGCCAAGCGGGCATCGTCGCCTCGCGGCCGGTACCTGCCGCGACCGACCGAGTTCTTCGGCAACTCCAGGTACCTCGACGACCCGGCGCAGTACGGTCCGCGTGAAGGCGGCGCCAACGGCTCCGTGCCGCTCGGAATCCGCGTCCGCGAGTTGTCGGCCCAGCTGTCGGAGCAGGCCCCGGACAGCCGGGACTGGTGGAAGATCCAGCGGGAACTTCAGGCCCTTCGTCTGGCCCTGCTGAGCGCCGACACGGAGCCGCTCGGGGTGCGCCTTCGGGAAGGCGTCGAGCTGCTCAAGCACCACCCAGGAAACCCCGACAACACCGTCGGAAGCCTCGAGGCGAAGCGCCGGGCCGAGCCGGAGTTCCGGGAACTCCGCGGCAAGGTCAAAGCCCTCCAACGACGGATGCGCGACAGCAACGGGGTGGAGGTGGAGCCGTGAGTCATGGAGCGAGTACATTCTGGGACTCTGACCGCATGACGATGTCAGAGGCGATCGAGCGCACCACTGCCTCGTTGCATGCGTTCGGGTCAACACACCGAAACTGGGCCATTGGATTCTCTGGAGGAAAGGACAGCGGAACGGTGGCCAGCCTCGTCCCACACCTTCTGCGACATGGAAAGATCCCCCGGCCAGCGACGCTCACGGTGCTCTACGTCGACACCCGGATGGAGCTACCACCGCTCCAAGCGGCGGCCATGGAAATGCTCGCCGCTCTCCGTGGGATGGGAATTGGTACGAGGGTTGTTCTTCCGCCGATGGAAGACCGTTTCTTCGTGTACATGCTCGGCAGAGGAGTGCCCCCCCCGTCCAATACCTTCCGGTGGTGCACTCCTCAGCTCAAAGTCGATCCCATGATCGGCGCGCTGCGTGAGCTTCGCGTATCGAGCGCAGAGAAGGTGCTGATGATCACGGGAGTTCGGGTGGGAGAGTCAGCTGCCCGGGATGGGCGAATCTCTCTGAGCTGCGGACGCAACGGAGCGGAATGCGGACAGGGCTGGTTCCAGGAAACGACGCCCGAGAGCGTCGCTGACACGCTGGCCCCGATACTCCACTGGCGCGTGTGCCTGGTTTGGAAATGGCTGCGCGACTACGCGCCGAATCTTGGGTTCCCGACCAGACTGATCGCCGAGAGCTACGGCGGCGACGAGGCCGAGGAAGTGAACGCGAGAACCGGATGCGTCGGGTGCAATTTGGCGAGTCGGGATCTTGCGTTGGAGACCATCGTGCGGAACCCGAAATGGGAGCACCTGACCCCGCTGATGGAACTCCGACAGGTGTACGCGGAGTTGAAGCGCCCATGGCGCAGGCTGCGGAAGGATGGCAGCGAGCGCCGCAAGGATGGTGTGATGGTGCAGAACCCGAACCGCATGGGTCCGCTCACCTTCGAAGCCCGCGAGTGGGGGCTCGCTCAGGTCAAGCGCATCCAGGCTGCGGCGCGGGTGGACCTGATCAACGCCGACGAGGAAACCGCGATCCAGACCATGGTGGCGAACCGCACCTGGCCAAACGGATGGGACGGATCAGAGCCGCGGGCTGACGTGCCGATGCACGAGACTATCGCCGACGGCGTCGTGCAGCCGGTGTTCCTCAACCTGTTACGGCAGGCAACAGCATGAACCCCACCGACAAGCGCCGCTGTCTCCGACATCGCTGCAACTGGCGTGGAAGCGTTGCCGATGTGCTGCGCGGAAATCATCCATTCGAACCTGGCGAAACCGTTCTCGGGTGTCCGCAGTGTCGCGAGATCGGAACCCTCTCGAGCGTCTGCGATGAGCCCGAGTGTTGGGATTTCGCGTCCTGCGGGTGGCCGACGCCGGACGGCAGCTACCGGTTCACCTGCTTCGCTCACAGCCCCCACGCAAAGAGGAGCAGCCCGTGAGCGAAGGCATCGACCGACTACCCCCGCATGCACCCGACGCCGAACGCGGCGTCATCGGGTGCTGCATGGAGGACCCGACCTGCCTGACCGTCTCCCAGCAGAAGCTCGGGCGCGGAGCCGAGGCCTTCTACGACCTCCGGCATCGACTCCTGTTCGCGGCCCTTTGCGAGATGGAGGACGCCCGCAAGCCCATCGACCTGATCACCGTACAGGGCCACCTGCGCGACCGCGGGCAGCTGGAGCAGGTCGGCGGCCTGACCTACATCTGCGAGTTGTTGAACGGAATTGCCGGCGTTCAAAACCTCGAATCCTACATCGCCGACGTCCGGGACAAGGCCACCCTTCGAGCCATCCTCCAGCGGTGCTCCCGAGTCGAGACCGAGGTCTACGCCGAGAGCGGGCAGAGCGTCACCGACCTTGTGGCCCGGTTCCAGGCCGACGTCGCGGATCTCACGCAGGACCACGTCCAAAGCGCCGACGTGCCGATTTCCCAGCCCATGCTCGAGCTGGCCGAGATCCTCGAGGAACGCCGGCGCGGGCAGCAGCACATCACCGGGGTGCCGACGCCGTTCTGGTACCTGAACAACATGACGTGCGGCCTTCAGAGGGGCGAGTACTACGTCGTCGCCGCCCGGCCCAGCACCGGCAAGACCGCCCTGGCCGTCGACATCAGCCTGCACGCCGCCCGCTGCGGTATCCCGGTGCTCTTCTACTCGATCGAGATGACCGCCCGGGAGATCGCCCTGCGCCTGCTCGCCTCGGCGGCCAAGGTCAATGGTTTGAAGCTCCGCAACGGGTTCTGGAAGGACTCGAAAGAGCCGGACATCGAGAAAGCCAGCGTCGAGATCGTGAAGCTCCCGATCCGGATCGACGACCGGAAAGCTCTCACGGGGCAGGACATCCTCCTGGGGGCCCGGCGAGCCGTGCGCCAGCACAACGTCGGTCTCGTCGTCGTCGACTACATCCAGAAGCTGGGCGCCGCCCGCCAGCGGAACTCGCGGCACGAGGAACTTTCCGAGGCCTCCGCGTATCTCGCACGCACCGCCAAGGAGCTGAACATCCCCGTCGTCGTGGCCGCCCAGCTCAACCGGGACTCCGACAAGGACCGGGGCGGGAAGAAGCCGCTGCTGGCGGACATCAAGGACTGCGGGTCGATCGAGCAGGACGCGGACGTCGTCGGGTTGCTTTGGGAGCCCAAGGTGGACGAGGACGACCAGGACGAAATGAACTGGCTCCAGCACCACCAGCCCGACGATCCGAAGGACGACTCCGATTGGGTCGTGCGCGGACCCGAGGCCGGGTGGCGTGGTGAGTTTCGGCGCATCAACCTGAGCATCGCCAAGAACCGGAACGGCCCGACCGGCGACTGCGAGTTGGTCATGCAGAAGGCCAGCGCCCGATTCGTCGATGCCCACAACCCGAAGCGGGGCAAGCCCAAGGAGACCATGCTGTGAGGACCGTGGACGAGATGCTGCAAGACTTTGTCGCCTCCGGCGCGCGTGTGGCGTGGAAGGACGGAAAGCCGGCCCTCGTGGGGTCAGTCCCGGACTCGCTGATTCTGGAGATCCGCGAACGGCGAGCCGAGTTCCTGAGCGCATGGGACGAGCACGAGGCGTGTGTGCGGGCGTCCCGTGGCTACGGCGTGGCACCGGACATCGCCGATGGGCAGGGCCTTCGACGAACGGCGCCGGGGTGGCCGTGGCCGGAGTACCGGCGCATGGAGAAATGGGCTCGGCGGCAGCCTGATCAGGTCGTCGCGTGGGTGCTTCGGCGGGCCGAGGGCTACCAGTCCAAGCGCCCCGATTGGACGGAGCGCGACCGATTGCAGGCCGCTCTGGCGGATCTCTGGGAGTGGCAGCTGGGCACGACCACCAGCCGACCGGGCCAGGTTCTCCTGTTTCTCGACCAGACCACGGAGGCCGTGCCGTGAGCGTAGGACCTCCACAGCTGGGCGCGGAGTGGATCCCGCAGCCATTCGGGCACTCGTCGTCGCGCGGCAGTGCGCTCGTCGAGGCGGTGGCGACGGAGCACCTTACATGGGACGACTTGTGGAGGATTCGCTACGCGGCCGACAGCCGGGTTGTGCGGGCGCGGCGAGACCATGAGACGCTGGAGCGCGAGATTGTCGTGCTGCGCGAGCTAGTGGCTGGGATCAAGGTGCAGAAGCACGAGGTTGAGGCGCAACTCTCCAGGCTGAAAGAGGAGGCCGCGGCGATGCGGGCCGCGCTGGGTTCGGAGGACAAACAAGCAACTCGGGAAACCAGAAAGCGAGAGGATGGGAAATGATGCGTGTGCTGCAATGGATCGGTGGTGCGACGTTGTGCCGCGTCGGATGGCACGCGTGGCGCGACACCCGCGTGAACCCGTGGGGCATCACGACCGAGCAGTCGTGCGTGGCGTGCGGGCAGAAACGTCACCACCTGTTCGACGATTTCCGGAGGACGAGGTTCGGAGACGATCCGGCGTGGCGCGAGGGGGAACACCCGGCCCGGAAACTGGAGCGCGAAGCATGAAGAACAACGCTGAGTGGAAACGACCACACCCCGCAGGAGGCGAATCTGTGACCACCAACCCTCCGGAAATCCCGGATGGTTCGGCCGTGGCGCGTCGGCGGGAGTACAGCCGGGGATACGCGAGCGGACGGCGAAACGTCCCGTGGTCGCGGTTGAGGCACTCCCAGTCAGCCGACCGCGGATGGGCCGCGGCTCAGGCCCGACTTCTCAACGGGCCGAATTTCCGCAAAGGCTCCAATGGGCACCAAGATCCCGCTGTCGGCAGAACGAAAGCGCGAAATCGCGTTCGCTGCGTTTGCATGGAGCATGTGTCCCCGTGGGTCAAGTACTGCCGCAAATCTGGCATGGAGTGCGACGAGCAGGACCGAGGAGGCTGCATCGAGATGTCCCGCAACGTGCGGACGAACGCTCCCCCCAGCTCAGCCACGGAGGCAAAGCATGTGTGAGCAATCCACACCCGCGGGACAGCCTCCGTTGGCTGGACGCACTGGTTCGGCGCTCTTCATTCCGCTGCGTGGCGAGTATTTCGATGCGTTCGCGCGCGGCGAGAAGCGCACCGAGTACCGAAAGCGCGGACCCCGCTGGAACGCGGAGACGTGCGCGGTCGGACGTCGCGTCGTGCTCTCCCGCGGCTACGGGAAGGCCCGCCGCCTTACCGGCGTCATCTCTGGATTCAGCTACGACACGATCCCTTCGAAGCTCCCGGGGTGGCTGGAGTGCTACGGGCCTGGGTCCGGCGACGCGGCGTGCATCACGATCACGCTCGACCTCACGCCGAACACCAAGGCCAGCGACGGCGCCCATGAGTCATGAGCACCACCCCAACACTAACGCCGATCGCTGCGCCGACGGGTTCGGCGCTCCTACCGTGTCCGTTCTGCGGTGGGCCATCAAAGCTGTTGGCAGCAGCGGGCCTTTGGAGCGCCGGTTGCGCCGCCTGCGGGATCGAGACGATGGGTCTGCTTTCCGCGCAGGAAGCCGTTGCGTCCTGGAACCAGCGCCGGGAATGGGACCACAAGAGGATAGGGGCAGACATGAGCGAGGCTCGCAAGTTGGCTGGCCTGTCTGGTCGGCAGTTGGCGTCGCTCCTGGGATGCTCCCAGGCCTACGTATCGGATTTGGAGCTTGGCCGACGCCGTTGGACGGCCGCGAAGCTGCGATGGTTCCTGACCGTAATGCAGCCGAACACCAAGGCCAGCGACGGGAGGAACCCATGAACGAACCACCCACCACTCAGCACCCCGTCGCTGCGCCGAAGGGTTCGGAGTTCCACGTCGGCGATCGCGTGACGTGGACGCACTGCCGATCAAACGGACGGTCCATCCAGTTCAGCACCCGGACAGGCAAAATCGTCCTATGCAGGCACCGCGACGCATTCTGCAAGCAGGACAGAAACGGGCGCACGGAGTGGGTGCTCTATGGGCGGATGCGCCGCGCAGGCCAACGAACCGAGTTGACTGACATTGTGACCGATTTCGCCCGGTCTCCGAACGCGCCCAGATCAGCCACGTAGGGCCGGCAATGAGCGCAGAGACCACCCAGAGCGTGCCCGGCCCGACGTTGGCTGGAGCGGCTGGTTCGGCGGTGCGCGTGGGAGACACCTTGCGATGCCCTCCGCTGCGTCTGATTTGGCGCGTGGATCAGGTTATGGAGCGCGGTGTAGTCGTGGAGGTAATCGGGCACGGGCATAAGGACATCCTTGAGTGGTACGAACTCGAATTTGGGTCCTGGGAGATCGTGTCGCCGAACAGCGGATTGAGCGACGGCAGGCATCCATCCGCTACCCAATGAGCGTCCCCGTTCCAGAGCCCAAGGATTTCTTCCGGTCCGAGCCGGAGCATCCCCTGTTGCCACTGCCCACGATGGCGCAGGTGCGAAGCCTTGTCGCGGCGCAGGGCGAGGATGGGCTTCGGAAGTTGCTCGCGTGGCGCCGGCAGAAGATCCAGGAGGCCGACGAGGAACCGCTTACGGCGCCGCGCCCGAAGCACTGGCGCATTGCCGATCGGCTGCGCCGGGGCTCCGACCTTGGCGTCATGGTCCTCCTTGGTGGAAACCGGTCGACGAAATCCTACTACTGCGCCGACGCGCTCATGCGGGCCGTCCTGCGGGCCCGCGAGCACAACCGCACGCACGGCGTGCGCGGCCTGACCACGTTCCTGGTCGGCTCCGACTCGGAAGCCAACTCGAAGCTGATCACCCAGCCGCTCGTCTGGCACTTCCTGCCGCGCAGCCTCAAAGCGCTCAACAACGTCCGCACCCGCCGCGAGAAGGCGGCCGGGATCGACATCAACTACAGCCCCGGCGACGGCTTCGCCGATCGCGTTCTGACCCTTGGCTACGGGACCGTCATCAACTTCATCCTGTACTCGAACGACCCGGGCAACTACGAGGGAGGCGAGTTCGGTCCGAAGGACTACGCCGACGTCGCCTGGTGGATGGACGAGGATCTGACGCTGCCCTGGTACAAGATGCTCCGCCGCCGCGGCCGCTACCGCCCCGGGCATGGCCTCTGGTCGTTCACCCCGATCCGAGGAATCACCTCCACCATCAAGGAGGCCGTCGGCACCGGGCGCGTGCTGCGGACCCGCAAGGCATCCCTGCTTCCCCCCAACCTTCCACTCGTGCGTGGGCTGCCGCCCGGGCGCGTCCCGTTCGTGCAGCTCGGCAGCGACGCCGGCGTGCGCGTGGTCTACTTTCACTCCGATCTGACCCCGTTCGGCTCCGGCGGCCACCGCTACGCCGACACCGTTGCCGCCGACTGCGCTGGCCGCCCCACCGACTATACCCTCCGGATCTACTACGGCTACACCGAGGACATCACCGGCAAGGCGTTCCCGCGGTACACCCGGCAGGTCCACTGGATTCCGCCGGATGCGCTTCCCTGGGACGGCACCAACTACGTGTTCATGGACCCTGCGGACCGAAACTGGTTTTTGGTCTGGGTGCGCGTCGCCCCGGGATCGCCCCGGCGGCTGTTCGTCTACCGCGACTGGCCCGACAAACGTCGCTACGACGCCTGGGCCGTTCCGACAGCCAAGAAGATTTCGGCCGACTCACGGCGCGGCATGGACGGCGACGCCGGGCCGGCTCAGCGCAGTCAGGGATGGGGTGTGCCGAGGTACAAGCGCCTGATGATCGCGGAAGAGACCATCGACGCCCGCCTCGCCGCCGACGGTCGCCCAGACCACAGCGACCCGTACCGCCGCCACCGGTTCAACCTGGCCATGCGGGAG
The DNA here is from genome assembly GCA_964476495.1 of uncultured Actinomycetes bacterium. Lineage (GTDB taxonomy): Bacteria > Actinomycetota > Actinomycetes > Mycobacteriales > Nakamurellaceae > Nakamurella. The sequence goes on from CAYZBB010000052.1 coordinate 25,606, forward strand.
GTCGGGATCGAGCCGGTCAGGGAATGGCAGGGCTACGGCGGCGTCCCGGAGTGCGCGTGGAAGCCCGAGCACCTCGAGGAATTCCGGAGGCTTCATCCGGACCCCGTGCGCGAGGAAATCCGGCTGCGGAAGATCGACCCGCGGGCCGCCGCCAACCCCCAGCAGAGCACCATCGGCCGAGTCACGTTGCTGGATCTGCTCGCCCGCGAGGATCGACACCCGAAGACCGGCGAGTTGGAAGCGCCGCCCATGGTGGTGTTGCCGGCTTCCACTGGGCGCGGCATCGACGACGGGATCACGCACGTGAACGAGCTGCTGGACTACGACGAGCGCCAGCCGCTCTGCCCGGTAATCAACGAGCCCAAGCTCTACGTCTGCGAGACGTGCGAGCAAGTGGATTGGATGTTCCAGAATTACACGGGGGAAGGCGGCGAGGACGGCGCCTGCAAGGACCCCGCTGACCTCATCCGCTACATCGCCCAGGACGAGGATCTGCGCCACATCGAACCGGGCGGCAAACTCAAGACAGGAGGATTCCGAGATGGCTTCTAAGTCCGCCGTGGAGCGGCTGCTCCGCAACCGGGAGATCACCCGGTCAACCCTGCAACACCTGCCCCTGCTCGTGCCCCTCGGCGTGGTGTCCGAGATCACGGGCCTGTCGTGCCGGGACATCGCCGAGGAAGTGCGCGCCGGGCGCCTGCGCACCTACCGCTGCCGGGCTGGCGGGCTGCGGAAGTACTTCCGGGCCGACGTCCTCGCGATCGCCGGCCTGGGATCGAACGGCGAGGATCTGCGTGCATGCGATCCGTCCAAATCCGCAGCAAACGGAAGCAATCCGTGCCTGGCAGGCTCGACAATCGGGATGCCCGGGTTGACACCGCCGCCAGCATGAAGAGTTCTGCCGGAACGTCGAAGCCGTCCGCGGTGTCCGAAGATCGCAAGGAGCGCCACTACGGCCCCGACCTGAAGGCGTTGTCGACGGACTTCCGCGTCTGCATCGACCGGCGCGACTCCTCCTACTGGGAGCGCCAGCGGGTCAACTACGAGACCCGGTACTGCCTGTGGAACAACCAGAGCTGGGACGGCCGGAAGTGGCGGAGATCGGACAACAAGCGGGTGTTCCCGTGGCCCGGGGCATCCGATGCCCGCGTGATGCTGGCCGACCACTACGTCAACGTGGACGTCGCCATGCTGATGCTGGTCTGGACCACCCAGCGCATCCTGGTCAAGTCCACCGCCCCACACAAGACGGCGGCCGACGCGTTCCGCATGACTCAGTTGCTGCGCTGGCAGCTCTACGAGGACATGGAGGAGAGCGAAGCCGAGGCCGAGTACCTGGCCAACCTGTTCCTCGAGCGCGGGGCCGCCGCCGTGGGCGTCTTCTGGGACCAGCAGCACCAGCTTTCCCGCGAGACCGTCAAAATGGAGGACCTCGTGCAAGCCGCCGCCGTGGCCCAGCAAGCGCTGAGCCGGGGCGCCCAAGGGGACGCCATCACCCTCCAGGCCCAGCTCCCGGGGCTCATCATGGACCCCGAGCGGGAGGCCGATGTGGCCGGCGTGCTCGGAGAACTGCTGGCCCGGGCCGAGGAACCGCAAGTCATGGACGCGGCACGCATTCGAAAGGTGCTCCGCGATCTGCGCACCAACGGGGAGGCCAAGTTCCCGCGGGCGACCATCATCCGCGATCGCCCCACCATCCGCACGCTGGCCTGGAACGAAGACGTCTTTCTGCCGCCCGAATGCGCCGATCCAGCGCGCGCCCGGGTGCAGTTTGTGCGCGAGGTCCTGACCGAGACGGACCTCGAGGAACGGTCACGCTCTCTCGGCTACGACGAGAATTGGGTGGACGAGGTCATCGACTCCCAGCGCGGCGTCATGGCCTTCCAGCCGAGCGAGCGGGCGGCCTCGCGGGCGCGTACCTGGGGGCGCGGTCAGCCCGAGACGTCGCGTCTGTTCGAGGTCGTCACCGCGTACCGCCGGCTGTACGACGAAGACGGAATCCCGGGGATCTGGGTGACGGCGTTCTCTCCCGGCCTCGGGCAGAGTTCGCGGCGCCGCACCGACGAAGCGGTCGCCAAGCACGAGTTGCTGGACTACGCGCATGGCCAGTACCCCATCGTCCCGTTCGCTCTGGAGCGGCGCTCCCGCCTGATCGACGATTCGCGAGGCTACGGCGAGCGGGCCCACACGTTGCAGCAGCAGATCAAACGGCAGTGGGATGCGCGGATCGACCGCACCGACGTGGCGACGCTGCCGCCCTCCCACCATCCTCCCGGCGAGGAGCCCGATGCCTGGGGGCCCGGCGTGCAGATTCCCACGTTGCAGGCCGACCGATTCGGCTACTTCGACATCCCGAAGTACGACGCCGGATCGAAAGAAATCGAGGAGACCGTGCGCCGGTTCGCCGACGAGTACTTCGGCCGCCGCATGGAAGGCTCCGACGTCGTCGACGCGCAGAACCTGCGGCAGAACCTCGTGCGCAGCTGGCTCCGGGGCTGGAAATCCGTCTGCTCGCAGATCCTGCAACTCGACCAGCAATACCTGCCCGACGAGGTGTACGCTCGCGTCGTCGGCGCCTCGCAGGGGCAGGGCATCCGCGTCACCCGGCAGGAGATCCAAGGCCAGTTCAACGTGTCGCTGAGCTTCAACGTGAAGCACCTCGATGCCGAGTACACCAGGGAGATGGTCGGCATGATGCAGCAGATCGTGCAGATGGACGTCAGCGGTCGCGTGGACCGGGACGAGACCATCGCCGCGGCGATGGAGCTGATCGACCCGGGGTACGGCGAGCGCCTGCTGAAGCCGGGTCAGTCGGCCAGCCTCGAGCAGATCGACGACGAGAAGGACGTGCTGAACAAGCTCCTCGTCGGAATCCCCGTGGACGTCCGCGGCGACGAAGCGTTCGCGATCCGCAAGCAGGCCCTGATGACCACGATTCAGCAGAGCCCGACCGTGCAGCACCTGCTGAAGATCAACCCGCACGCGGCAAGCCTCGTGCAGACCCGACTCCAGCAGCTGGATTTCAACATCCAGCAGAAGATGCAGAACCCCGAAATTGGGCGGCGCCTAGGCACCAAGCCGATGGAGAACGCCCGCCAGACCGCCTTGGCCGGCGCCGAGGCCGGAGCCCCGGTGGCCGCGCCGTGATGACCCATGAACCGATACGACGAACTGTTGGAGGCCGCGAAGGCCTATCGCCCCGGCCAGGTCGAAGCGCAGATGCGCGTCCTCGCCCGCGACGACCGGTTTGCCGCCGTCGTGGCCTGGATCGCGGGCAACCTCGATGGGTTTGCCGCCGCGGCGTCGGCTCAGCGTCTGGCCGATTCCCACGGGCAACTGGCGCACGCGGCCGGTTCGCATCACGCCTTGCGCGTCCTGGATGGCCAGTTGCGCAACGCCATTCAGCCGGCCAGACAGGCGGTGCCTCCCGCCGACCAACCCGAAGCGTGATCGCTCGAAACCGGGCGAATCCGTAGCAAAGCCGGACCAAGCCCATTCCACTGCCACACCGCCCGCGTTATAGATCGCCCTGATCCGAGCGCGGGCGGTTCTGTGTCTGCCACTCACGCACGGGAAACGACAGATGACTCGCTGAACAGACCTGACCGGGGCACTTGCGGCCCCACCAAAACCGAAACGCATGTCTGCAATCCTGGAACCTCCGGCCGCTCCGGCCACTCCCGCAACCGCCTCGGCGGTCGGGGATGGTGCCGCGGGCCGATTCGTGACTCCTCCGGCTGATGGGGTCGCGAATCTCTCGGGAGGAAACCTGACGCTTGCCTTGGCAAAGGCCGCGCGTGCCCGTCGCGCCGCGAGTCCTTCTGGCGATCAGGGGAAGACGGCCAAGCCGAACGGAACACCCCAAGGCGCGGACGCCAGCACACCCGCGGGCGACCCGGCCAAGGGACCGGACAACACGAATGCGGCCTCGACCCCGGACACCGGCGCCGAGGCGGAAGCGCGGAGTCCCGCGCCGGACTCCGAAGCGGCTGACGACGCCATGGCGTCCCTGGTCGCCCAGGACCAGCCGGCCGAGGACACGGGAGCGGACCCGTCATCCGAACACGAAAGCGACGAGCAGCCCGAGCGGCCTTCCAAGGCCGTGCGGTCGTTGCAGAAGCGCGTGGACAAGCTGACGGCGAAGCTCAAGGCCTACGAGGCGAGGTTTGGAGCGGAGGGCGATGGCGACGGGGAACCGGCGCCGGCACCCGATCCGTCTCCGGGCTGGTCCGGGAGTCATCCGGATCTGGCCGCCATCGACAGCGAGGTGGCGACCTTCGAATCGCACCTGCGGTGGTTCGATGCCAACCCGGACGGCGGGGAGTATCGGAACGCCCGCGGCGAGGTGGTGGTCGTGGTGCCTCCCGAACGCGTGCCCGCCATGCGGCGGGCGGCCGAGCGGAAGATCACCGAGCTGACCGCCCGTCGGGCAGCCCGGGCCGAGCGCATCGAGGCCGACCAGCGGCAGCAGGCCCAGACCTACGACGCCCAGGCCCTCCAACGGTATCCCTGGCTCAACGACCCGGAAGCGCCCGAGCACCATCAGGCGCAGGGCGTCCTGGCCGAGTTGCCGGCGGCGGTGGTCTCCGGGCTTCGTTCCCATCCCAAGGCGCGCCTGTTACTGGGCGCCCTGGTGGAGGGGATGAAGACCCTGCAACCGCCCAAGCCGAAGCCGGCGCCACGCCCCACGCCTCCGAAAGTCATGGGATCGCCGTCCTCCGCCGCGCCGCGCATGAGCGCCAACGACGGTCTGCGCACGCAACTGGCCGAGGCCGAGGCCGCATTCGAGAAGTCCGGATCCACCACCGACCACAAGCGGGTGATCACGCTGCGGCGACAGCTGCGACGAGCAGGCTGACCACGGCAAAACCACGGATCAGACAGCGATATGAATGCCAACAGCTACGCCAGCCCGGGGACCACGGGCGGCAACAAGGAGTGGCTCGATTCCACCCTGACCATCCTGGAACCGGAGGAGTGCCCGTTTACTTCGATGGTGTCCAAGGACAACAACGCCCGCGGTACCTTCTACGAGACCGTGTCGGACCGGCTTCGGGCGGCCCGCACCACCGGCACCCGCGAGGGATCGGTCGGCGTCAAAGGCGGCAACAAGGCCGTCAAGCGCCAGCGATTCGGCGCCTACCTCCACCGCTTCCTCGACACGTTCGGCGTCACCGACGTGCAGCAGGCCGTCGCGGAGAAGGGCGGCAACGCCGTCACCGACGACGAATACGCCGACGCCAAGGCCAAGGCGTTGCG
>CAYZBB010000052.1:30964-36401 GCA_964476495.1 uncultured Actinomycetes bacterium
GGCACCACCCAGGGGCGCTACACGGTCAACGAGAACGGGAAGCCCCACACGATCAGCATGGTCGTGAAGGTCTTCGAAACCTCGTTCGGGCGCGTGACGGTGCACCCGGATCAGTTTGTCCGCATCGCCAGCGACGGCACCGGGGATGTGGATTCCTGTCTCATCGCCGACATGGAGCACTGGCATCTGACGTTCCTGGAGGCGCTGCACGCCGCCGACGATCCGGAGGACGCCTCCGGCATGAGCGGCTACGTCAAGGCCATCGGCGGCCTGTTCTGCAAGGCGCCGCGCGGCTCGGCCTTCATCTACAACGCCTGATCCAACGGCCGAGGCTTACCCCACCAACCCCCTACTTCTCAGACCATGAGACACCATCTGCTCAACACGGTTCAACGGGCGGCCACCGGGTTCACGGACCTCTTCGTGATCACCCATGCCGACCTCACGGAAGCCACCGACAACACCGACCAGACGCTGACGCTCGACGCCCTCGCCTTCGGCGATGTCGTCGGTTACGAGGCGCTGCTCGAGATCGTCACGGCCTTCGACGCGGCGACCGTTTCCGCCGACAACGCGGTGACCGTGGCCATCGGCGTCACCGGGGCGACCACCCAGATCATCGGCGCCTCGGCCATCACGGCGGCCGGAGCCGGCACGGCGGCCTACACCGCCTATGCCACCGCCGCGGGCGGCAGCCCCTACGTCACGCCGACGGGCGGGAAGAACCTCCTGGCCACGGTCGACATCACCGATGCCGACGGGGCCTTGGCGGACTTCACCGCGGGTGAACTCCACCTCTGGCTCAAGATCCTGCGCCGGGCCGATCGGGCCATGGCGCAGAAGTGACCGGCGATGATCGTTGCCGCGTCCAAGTATTCAGACGTGCGGGCTGCCTCGGGCGGTTCCTCTCCTCCCGCTCGTAGGCCAGGGCCGAGCCCGCGCGTCGCCTCCCCGGCGCCGTCTGCTTCCCCCAAGCGGACGGCGCCGGCCATCCTCATCCCGAAACACCATCGCCGGGCGCCGGGATTTCCGGAGTGGTTCGAGCGGGAGATGCGGTGGGGCGGCCACCTGCACGAGTACCTTCGCGTCGAGAAGGCGATGACCGAGCGCCGCTGGCGCCGGGTGCGCGCGCTCTACGACCGCTACCGCCAGAACACCCGGTCCGATTGGAAGCTCCTGGCGGCCATTCCCGGACGGGATTTTCACCGATGGCAAAAGGTGGATCCGCACTTCTGGCAGGACGACTCCAACCTTCGAAGCCTCCGCCGGGACAACCCCGACATGCCCATCTACGTCTGAACCCGATGAACGCCGCCCTCGTCAATCTCCCCGATGCCTGCGCTCCCGCCGCCTGGCGACAACTGATCGTCACGGCAGCCGCCAGTGGGACCCCGGTCAACCTCACCACGTTCTCGATCAGTGCGATCACCCAAGCCGCCGGCACCGCCACGGCCACCGCCGCGGCCGCCCACGGTCTGCTTGTCGGAGATCGGGTCGTCATCGCAGGCGCCACCCCCACCGGCTACAACGGCACGGTGGAGGTCCTCACGGTCCCGGCGGCCACCACGTTCACCTACAAGGTGTCCTCCGAAATCGCCACCGCCGCCAGCGGAACACTCACCGGCCAGGCTCTGCACGCCTACCGGTCGGTCCGGTTCGTCGGGCTCAAGGCGGCGCGCACAGGGAACACCGGCACGGTCTATCTCGGGCTGGCGTCCACCAACGACACGCAGCCAATCTCGATTGCCACCGGAGCCACGCTCGCCCTGGAGGCCGCCACGGGCGCCAAGTTGTTTCTCTCGGACCTCTGGCTCGACGTGGCCACCAACGCGGACGGCGTCCTGATCTGGTGGCACTGAACCCACGCTGTCCATGGCCAGCCAGGCTTACTACGAGGGCGACTGGTACGAGTGCGTGGCCAACACCGCCGCCGGGGAAAGCCCGGCGTCGCACCCGGCGAAGTGGAACAAGCTCGAGATCCCGAACTTCGCCGCGCGCCCGATCGTCGAAATCGCCATCGGCAGCCTGCTGGGAGCCGACGGCCAGAACGACAAGCGCCGGGCGCAGGTGACGGCCGGCGAGAACGCGCTTTACGCGGTCTACCAGCGCCACCGCCCTCGTGGCGACTACCGGCCACTCCCCGTCGATATGGCGCGCAACTGACCCACCGTGAAAGCGATCGCCTACAGCGAGATCCAGGCAATGGTCTGCGACGGGCTTGGGTGGGACCCGAACAACCTCGATGCGTTCGAGTTCGCGCAGGCCAAGCGGGCCATCTCCGCGGCGATCGAGGAGGTCTTCCAGTACGCGTTCTGGCCCGACCTCACCCGCACCGAGCAGCGGACGTTCCACCCGAACTACGACGACGCCGAGGCGGTCGATGCCGGCGAAATTCGCTACTTCCCGCCCACCGACGCCTACTACACGGCGTTGCGCGACACGACCGGCAACGAACCGGCCACGAAGACCGGCGACGTGTGGGAAACCAACCTCGCGTACTGGTCGCAGGCGCAGCGAACGCTGAGCGCCAACGATTGGGACGCAGATCGCGAGTACGCCCTGGGTGAGGTGGTTTACGACCCGATCACCTACCTGTTTTACCAAGCCCACACCGCCACCGCGGCGGGGGATGGTCCGGAAGATGCGGCGTTCTGGGGCGTCATCGACGAATTGAACCCGGTGATTCCGTGGACCCGGATCGGATTCAACCCCATCGGCCGCGTTGAAGGCGTCTACCGGCAGGACCCGAGAATTCACCGGGGAGCCGAGCGGATCGCCTGGGACGAGACGAACGTCGGAATCCAGGTGCGGGAGTGCGACGAGAACAACCCCTGGGTGCGGTACGAGCTGCGTCCGGCTCGGTTCACCGGCACGACCTGGGACCCGGACGCCGCGTACACTGCCGTGTCCGAGGAGGACGCTGTCACCACCGAGGTGCTGGACCCCGTGCGTGGAAACTTCGCCATCCAAGGCCGGGCCGCTCTGCGCGCCCTCGTGGACCACGAAGCGAACGAGCTGCGGTACCTGGACTTCCTCGTGAGCGCCGGAGACGGTCAGGGCGGGGAGTTCATCTTCCGCTCCACCGAGACCACCACCGACGACGGCGTGGACTACCTGCGGCCCAACAACGTCTCCAGCGGCACCCCGGGGCGCTGGGTGCGCACCAGCAATCCGTGAACATGACCACCCGCATTCTTCTCGCCGTTCTGCTGCTGAGCGTCTCCGCATGGGGGCAGGGAGCCGGATCGGTCGAAGTGGTTCCCAACGTCGCCGCACTGACCAACCGGCCACCGTCGGCAATCAGGCCCGTTGTCTCGGTTTCCGGGTATCGAACCAACGGCGACTTTGGTCCGGCCCGGACGATTCGCTACGTCCCGTCCAGCACGGCCACGGTCGACTTCGGTTGCGTGTTCCCCACCAGCACCGGCACGGGCCGCTGGGAGGCAGCCGATTGCGATTCGCTCGTCGATCCCCGGTGGTTTGACGTCCACCCCGACAACGTCGCGAGCGTCAACTCGTCCAACTGGGCCAACCTGGGGGATCATGCCTACTCCGTCGCCTGGCCGCGGGGTCGGTTCCTGTTCGATCGTCCAATCATCCTGACCAACGCGATCGCCTTAAACTGGGTGGCCCCCAACGGGAGTTATCAAGGGGGGTGGATCTCCACCAACAGCATCAACGAGGCCGAGCTCGCGTACGTGGGGCCAGCCACCAACATCTTTGTGAATCTGCTCACGGGGTTTGACGGTACAGGCACCAACCAGATGACCCGATACGGACATCAAATGCTCGGGATCTCGGTCAATGCCAACCGGCTCGCCGAGGTGGCTCTGGCGATCGGGCACGTCGGGCGCATGGAGCTGACCCGGGTCCGGTACAACGGAGGCGTTGGGACAAACGGCTACTTCGAGCAGATCCAGTTCACCAAGATGCAGAGCTGTTCGACTTCCAAGAACGACGAGACTCCGCAGGTGCTGCTGCCGGCGCGGGTGGGTATGTCGCTGTCGATGGACACGGCCGGGATCTTCTCCGCAGCGTCGTCCCTCGAGGATTGCGTATGGGAAAGTAGTTCGGAATGGGGCCTGGTGCTCGGGCCGAAGGCCAAAAACATCACGATTACGTCGGGAGCCGTGGAGTCCAACGCCGGCAACGGGGTTGCGATTCTGACTGACTCTTCCGGAATCACGATGATCGGGACGTGGTTCGAGAACAACGGCGGCACGACCAACCTGTGGATTCAACAAGGCGCCTACTTCAATAACTTCGTCGGAGTGCGGATGAGCGAGGACTACACGGCTCATACCTACGTCGACTCGTCTTACAACACGTTTATCGGGTGCCTGTTCCGAAGTGGAAACCTATCGGCAAACGGAACGCGCAATAAGTTCATCAACTGCACCTATTCCGATAGCTGGAGCGACGTCACTGCGGGTGGAAACAGCTACATGGACCTAATCAATGGTCCAGCGACTGTTCGCACCAACACGCTGTCCAGTGCGTTCGTCATGTTTGGAGAGCCATTCGTTCTTTGGAACGGCACGAACCTCTACGCGCGATCCTCGCTGAGATACAACGGCGTGTTCTTTGGCGACGGATCGAACCCGCAGGATGCAGGGTGGTTCCGCCAGTCGGCCGCGTCGCTTGGCACGAGTAACTCAATCGTCATGCTGGCGCAGGGAGCAAACAACGGGTTGCTGAGTGCCTACACTCCCGCGAGCGCCTACCCGAACCTCTCGTTGAACGTCAACGGAACGCTCGCGTGGGGCCTTGGTGGAACGAACCCAACCGACGTTGCCATCACCCACGCCGTTGCCGGAGAACTGAGGGTGGACGGACAGTTTCTGTCCCTGCGCACGAACTCGTCCTTGCTGGGCTGGGCGGTGGGATTGACAAACGACACATCCATGCGGGTTGGCCTGACCGGCAAGGGTATCGAATTTGGCTCCGGGGCCGCCGCGCGCACCGCGTTCATCTTCTATGACAGTCCGGGGACCGTGCTGCTGCGAACGAACGCAATCGTCGAAGGCAGTTTGACCCTGGGCGGCGTCGCGCGCAGCACCTGGCCAACCGACGCCGACACGTTGGACGGGCAAGATGGCGCTTGGTACCTGAACCGGACCAACCACACCGGAACCCAACCGCATACCACCATCACCGGGCTGGGAGTTCTGGCCACCGCGGGCGACGGCGACAAGGGAGACATCACGGTCAGCGGGTCCGGGGCGACCTGGACGATCGACGCGGATTCCGTGGCGCTGGGCACCGACACGACGGGGAACTACGTCGCCAGCGTCTCCGGGACGGCCAACGAGGTGACCGCCAGCGGATCGGGCGAGGGCGCCGCGGTCACGCTCAGCCTGCCGGCCACAATCGACCTGGGCGGCAAGACCAGCTTCGAGCTTCCCAACGCGGCGGCGCCGACCGTCGATGCGTTCGG
>CAYZBB010000053.1:0-32747 GCA_964476495.1 uncultured Actinomycetes bacterium
GGCGCCGACGGCGGGTCGGGGCGTGGGGGGACGGACTGGCGGGGGGGGTTTTGGTGCGGGCGGGTCTTGCGTTTTAAACGTTATATCTTGGTGCACCGGGTGTGGGGGGCGGGGGTTGCGCCCTAGGGGGGGGCGCCACACCACACATGCTTTACCACCAGCAGTCTCGATCGACGACGGAGGAAACACCAATGGAAATCGTCATTCTCCCCGACACCAGGGCGATCGGCGCTCTCGCCGCCGACGCCATCGGGAACCTGTTGCAGCGCAAGCCCGACGCGGTTCTCGGCCTGGCCACCGGGTCCTCGCCGCTGGCGATCTACGACGAGCTGGCCGCCCGCTGTGCCGCCGGCACGGTGTCGTTCACACGCGCAAGGGGTTTCACCCTCGACGAGTACGTCGGGCTGCCCGCCGACCACCCGGAGACCTACCGGAACGTGATCAACCGGGACTTCGTGTCCCGCGTCGACTTCGCGCCGGGAGCCGTGCAGGGGCCCGACGGTCTGGCGGCCGACGTCCCTGCGTTCTGCGCGGCCTACGAGGCGGCGATCGTCGACGCAGGCGGCGTCGATCTGCAGATCCTGGGGATCGGCACCGTCGGGCACATCGGGTTCAACGAGCCGGGCTCCTCGCTCGCCTCCCGCACCCGCATCAAGACACTCACCCGGCAGACCAGGATCGACAACGCCCGGTTCTTCGACGGCGACGTCGACGCGGTGCCCACCCATTGCCTGACCCAGGGGCTGGGCACGATCATGTCCGCCCGCCATGTGCTGTTGGTGGCGACGGGCACCCAGAAGGCGGAGGCGGTGCACCAACTGGTCGAGGGTCCGGTGAGTGCCCTGTGGCCGGGGACCATCCTGCAGCATCATCCGCACGTCACGGTCCTACTGGACGGTGCCGCGGCGAGCCGGCTGCAGCTGGCCGACTATTACCGCGAGACCTACCGGGCCAAGCCGGCCTGGCAGGGTCTCTGAGCCGAAGGACCCGACCCATGCTGATCACCGCCGATACCGTCGTCACCGGCACCCAGCTGCTCCGGCCGGGTTGGATCGAGATCGATGGGGGGAGGGTCCTCGCGGTCGGGACGGGTGTCCCGCCGCGCGCTGCCGAGCACGCTCTCGGCCCGGTCACCGTGGTCCCCGGATTCGTCGACATGCACGTGCACGGCGGTGGGGGAGGTGCGTTCCCCGAGGCGACGGTCGCGGCGACCAAGTCCGCCATCGAGCTGCACCGGGAGCACGGCACCACCGCGATGGTCGCCTCGCTGGTCACCGCGCACCCGGCCGAGCTGCTGCGCCAGATCGAGGAGCTGACCGAGCAGGTGCAGGACGGCCAGCTCGCCGGCATCCATCTGGAGGGGCCCTGGCTGTCCGCGCGCCGGTGCGGGGCACACGAGATGTCCGCGCTGCGCGACCCGGATCCGGCCGAGCTCGATCGGGTGCTGTCGGCGGGACGCGGCGCGATCCGGATGATCACCCTGGCCCCGGAGCGGGTCGGCGGCCTGTCCGCGATCCGGCAGGTGGTCGACGCGGGCGCGGTCGCCGCCGTCGGACACACCGACGCCACCTATGAGCAGGCGCGGGCCGCGATCGAGGCGGGAGCGACTGTCGGCACGCACCTGTTCAACGCGATGCGGCCGGTGCACCACCGCGAGCCGGGGCCGGTGATCGCCTTGCTGGAGGATCCCCGGGTGACCGTGGAGATGATCACCGACGGGGTGCATGTGCACCCGGCGCTCTACCGGGAGGTGACGGCCAGCGTCGGTCCGGACCGGGTCGCGCTGATCACCGATGCGATGGCCGCGGCCGGCATGGCTGACGGGGCCTACCAGCTGGGCGCGCTGGCGGTGGATGTCGTCGACGGGGTCGCCCGGGTGGCCGGCACCGAGACCATCGCCGGCAGCACGGCGACGATGGACCACGTCTTCCGGTACGCGGTGACGCACAGCGGCCGGCCGTTCGAGGAGGCGCTATCGACCGCGGTCCGGCAGACCTCGGTGAACCCCGCCCGTGCGCTGGGCCTGCCGTCTGCGGGGCTGGTTCCCGGCGCAGCTGCGGATCTGGTGGTGCTGGACGCCGACCTGGCGGTCACCGGCGTCCTACACGCTGGGTCCTGGGTTCGCCCTCCGGCCTGACCCGCTCTTCGGCCTGACCCGCTCTTCGGCCTGACCCGATGGCCGGCGAGCCCGATGGCCGGCGGGGCCCGCGCGACGGCCAGCTTGATCGGCCGCACCGGTGCGCCGGTTCTTCGCCCGCCCAGCATCGGCCACAATGGCCGGTTGTGTGGTGTCAAGAGGGCGACGGGCCGGCCGACCCGGGCATGTCATGAACCCGTCGACCGCGCTCGCCCGGGTGCTCGTCGACGAGCTGGTGGCCTGCGGGCTGACCGATGCGGTGCTGTCGCCCGGCTCCCGTAACGCGCCGCTGTCGATGGCGCTGCACGCCGCCGACGCCACCGGCCGGCTACGGCTGCACGTGCGGATCGACGAGCGCACAGCCGGCTTCCTGGCCGTCGGGCTGGCCCGCGGATCGGGCCGGCCGGTGGTGGTGGTGACGACCTCCGGCACCGCCGTCGCCAATCTGCATCCGGCCGTGCTCGAGGCCGCGCACGGCCACGTCCCGCTCATCGTGCTGACCGCGGATCGGCCGCCCTGGCTGCGCGGCGTCGGCGCCAACCAGACCGTCGACCAGCACGGGATCCTCGGCCCGGCCCTGCGGTGGTTCCACGAGCTCGCGGTGCCCGAGGCCGGCCACGACCGGCGCCCGCACTGGCGGTCGATGGTCGGCCGGGCGTGGTCGGCCGCTCGGGGCGGAGCGGCGTCACCTGCGGGTCCGGTGCAGCTGAACGTGCCGCTGTCCGAACCGTTGCTCCCCGACGACGATCGGACCGAACCGCAGGACGGGCGCGATGGGCCGTGGACCCGGCCGGTTGCTGCCGACCCGGCCGTCCTCGGATCCGTGCCGGCCCCAGGGCCCGGCGAACGGGTGCTCTTCGTCGCCGACCTGACCCACCCGTGGGCGGCGTCCGTCGCCGAGGCCGGACACCTGGTCGTCGCTGAGGCGGGTGGGGCGGCCGGGCGGCATGTGCTGGCCGCCGGCGTGCACCTGCTGTCCTCATCCGAGTTCCTGGAGGGCGCCCGGCCGGATCGGGTCGTCGTGCTCGGCCGCCCCACGCTGTTCCGATCGGTGCAGGCGCTGCTCGCCGACCCCGCCGTGACAGTGGACGTCGTTGCCCATCCCGCCGACTTCGCCGATCCCTCCGGGACCGCCCGGGTGATCGCCCCGGGCAGGCCCGACCTGAGCGAGGTTCCGCACGGCGAGTGGGCCGCTCGTTGGCGGGACGCGGACGCCGCGGCCGGCAAGGCGGTCGCCGACGTGCTCGACTCGCTCGGCCCGGACAGCTCGCCGCGGTTGGCCCGGGATCTGGTCGAGCTGCTGCCACGACGGGCGACGCTGGTCCTCGGGTCGTCCCAGCCGCCGCGGGACATCGCGTTGTCGACCCGGGCCCGGGACGGGGTCCGGGTCGTCGCCAACCGCGGCGTGGCCGGTATCGACGGCATGGTGTCGACGGCGATGGGGGTCGCGCTGGCCGCCGACGCGATGACCGGTCCGACCGTCGCACTGCTCGGTGATCTGACCTTCCTGCATGACGTCACCGGATTGATCGTCGGCCCGGACGAGCCACGACCCGACCTGACCATCGTGGTCGGCAACAACGACGGCGGCGCGATCTTCGGTGTGCTGGAACCGGGCGAGCCAAGGCACGCGGGGGCGTACGAGCGCGTCTTCGGCACCCCGCATCACGTCGACCTGGGCAGCGCCGCACGAGCCTTCGGGCACCGGCACGTTCCGGTGCGCGGCCGGGCGGAACTGGCCGATGCTCTCGACAATCCCGGCGGGATCCGGGTCGTCGAGGTGCGCACGTCCAGAACCGACCTGGCGTGGACGCTCTCGCGGATGGCCGAGGCGGTACGGGCGGTGGTGTGAGCCGGCTGCGCATCGATCGGCCGGGACCGCGTCGACTGCCGGTCATTCGGTGACGGCCGGCACGACCCAGGTCGACACCAGTCCGGCGAACCCCAGTGGGGTCGAATGCGGCGGGGTCGTTGTTGCACAAGATGGCGACCACCGGGTCGAGGTCGGCACTACCTCGATGAGCTGGGCCCGCGTAGTCGGCAGTGATGAAGGCGCGATGCCCGTCCGCCTCGACGACGCGCCGTTGATACCCATACTCGCCGTTGATACCTACAGCCGAACGCGTCGGCGTCGAGGTGCGCCCGGGTCGAATCAGCCACCCAGCCGCGGGCACGATTTGGGCGCCGTTCCACCTACCCGGGTCGAGGTAGAGCTGCGGCAGTTCGACCACATCCGGCGCGGCCGGCCCGATGTTCGTGAAGCCGAGGCGCAGGCCCGACGGATCGACGCTCTTTGACGAATCCCGGTGAGGCATCCGCGGCGCGGGGCCTCCCAGCTCTGCTGCATCCCCCCGGGGGACTCTGCGGCACGGCGGGGCACTCTGCATCCCCCGGGGGGACTCTGCAGCACGGCGGGGCACTCCGCGACACGTGTACGCCGCGCAGAGTGCCCTCGGGTGTCGCAGAGTGCACCCGGGTGCTGCAGAGTCCGGGCGGATGTGATCGTGGCCCGCCGGGCCGTCCCCGCCACCGGCTGCCACGACGACCGGAGTCCGGATCGGCTAGGTCGAGGATCGGGTGATCGTGCCGCGGTTGTCGGTCCGCAGCGAGCGCGAGATCACCAGGCGCTGGATCTGGTTGGTGCCCTCGAAGATCTGCATCACCTTGGCCTCGCGCATGTAACGCTCGACCGGGAAGTCGCGGGTGTAGCCGTAGCCGCCGAGCACCTGCACGGCGTCGGTGGTCACCTGCATCGCGTTGTCGGTGGCGACCAGCTTGGCGATGGCCGCCTCCCGCGCGAACGGTTGGCCCTGGTCGCGCAGCCGGGCGGCGTGCAGGTACATCGCGCGGGCGGTCTGCACCGAGGCCTCCATGTCGGCGAGCAGGAAGCCGAGGCCCTGGTGGTCGATGATCGGCCTGCCGAAGGTCTCCCGCTCCCTGGCATAGGACACCGCCCGGTCCAGCGCTCCCTGGGCCAGCCCGGTGGCCACCGCGGCGATCCCCAGGCGTCCGGAATCCAGCGCGGCCAGGGCGATCCGGAGTCCCTCGCCCTCCACGCCGATCCGCCGGTCCGCCGGAACGCGAGCGTTGTCCAGCCGCACCGTTGCGGTGGTCGACCCGGTCAGTCCCATCTTGCGTTCGGGCGGGTCGGCGATCACGCCGAGGGTGTCGGCCGGCACCAGGAAGCTGGAGATGCCGGTCCGCTCGTCGGAGGTGCGCGCCATGACCAGGTAGAAGTCGGCGTGCCCGCCGTGCGTCGTCCACGCCTTGGCGCCGTTGAGCACGTACTCGTCGCCGTCGCGGCGGGCGGAGGCCCGCATCGCAGCCGGGTCCGAGCCCGCCTGTGCCTCGGACAGGCAGTACGCACCGAGCAGGTCGCCGGCCAGCAGATCGGGCAGCCACCTGGCACGTTGCTCGTCGGTGCCGAAGCGTGCCAGCGGGAAGCAGCTGAGCACATGCACGCTCATGCCGATACCGATGCTGGCCCAGACCGCACCGATCTCCTCCAGGACCTGCAGGTACACCTGGTAGGGCTGACCGCCGCCGCCCAGCTCCTCCGGGTAGGGCAGGCCAAGCAGGCCCGCGTCGCCCAGCATCCGGAACACCTCGCGCGGGAACTCCTCGGCCGCTTCGTGTGCGGCGGCTCGCGGGGCCAGTTCTCGATCGGCGATCTCCCGGACGAGCTTGAGCAGGTCGACGCCCTCGTCGGTGGGCAACAGGCGGCGGGCCGTCACCGGATCCCCCTCTCGCCGGGTGCGCGTCCTGGCACCGGCCGACGCCGCGCACCTGCCCGGCCGGCTGCTCACTATCGTGGACCTCCTCCCACACCCCGGCCAGTCGCGCCGTCACACCCGCGGAGGCACTGCCATGACGGACCCAATCGACGAGATCGCGCTGGCGGTCGACGTCGGCGGCACGAAGGTGGATGCCGCGCTGGTCACTTCGGCCGGGCGGGTGTTGCGGCAGACCGTGACCCGGCGGCCCACCGGGCGCACCTCCGGTCGCGCGCAGATCGCCGGGTCGATCCGGGACGCCGCGGCGTCGGCGCTGGCCGGCCTGGCGCCCGGTCAGCGGGTGTGTGGCATCGGGGTGGGCTCCGCCGGGCCCGTCGATCTGCGCGCGGGCACGGTTTCGCCGGTCAACCTGCCCGCAGCCGCGGGCCTGGTGATCGGTGAGGCGCTGGCCGTGGTCGCGCAGGACGTGCCGGTAGTGCTGGCCCTCGACGGGACCTGCATCGCGCTGGCCGAGCATTGGCTCGGCCGGCTCGCCGGCTGCACCAACGGGCTGGCGATGGTGGTGTCCACCGGTATCGGTGGCGGCTTCATCGCCAACGGGCGCCCGGTCACCGGAGCAACCGGCAACGCCGGCCACATCGGTCAGATCCGGGTGCGGACCAGGGACGCAAACGACCCGGCGGCCAGCACCCTGGAGGCCATCGCGGCCGGACCCGGCACCGTCGCGTGGGCCCGAGCCCAGGGCTGGGAC
Source organism: uncultured Actinomycetes bacterium (assembly GCA_964476495.1). Taxonomy (GTDB): domain Bacteria; phylum Actinomycetota; class Actinomycetes; order Mycobacteriales; family Nakamurellaceae; genus Nakamurella. Next base: position 6,623 of record CAYZBB010000053.1, read on the forward strand.
GGCGGCACCGGGGAGGAGTTGGCGGCGGCCTACCGGGCGGGTTCGCCGATCGCGGAGCGGGCCGTCGCCCGTTCCGCGGAGGCGGTCGGCGAGGCGATCGCCACCGCGACCACATTGTTCGACCTGGAGACCGTCGTGCTGGCCGGCGGCTTCGTCAACGTCGCGGACGACTACGTCGACCGGGTCGCCGCGAGCGTGCGGGAGGCGGCACTGCACCCGTACGCGCGCGCCGTCCACGTCACCGCATCGGCGCTCGGTGGCGACGGACCGCTGCTGGGCGCCGCAGCCCTTGTCCTGCGTCGATGACATGCTGTCCGGGTCCGGGCCGGCGGGCCCATGCCGCGCCGCCCGCTGCGACCCGGCAGCGGAAGTGTTCACCGACGGAAGGACCACCAGGATGACGCCACCGCCGTTCCGGTTCGGGTACAAGGCGTCGGCCGAGCAGTTCGGGCCGAGCGAGCTGGCCGATCTCGCCGTCGGCGCGGAGGCGCACGGGTTCGACTCGGTGTTCATCTCCGACCATCTGCAGCCCTGGCGGCACGACGGCGGGCACGCCCCGGCGTCCCTGCCCTGGCTGGGCGCGGTCGGAGCGCGCACGTCCCGGGTGATCCTGGGCACCTCGGTGCTGACGCCGACGATCCGGTACCACCCGGGCGTGATCGCGCAGGCCTTCGCCACTCTCGGGTCGATGTTCCCTGGTCGGGTGGTGCTCGGGGTCGGGACCGGGGAGTCGCTCAACGAGGTGCCCCTCGGGCTGGCCTGGCCGGAGCAGAAGGAACGATTCGCCCGGCTGAAGGAGTCGGTGAACCTGATCCGTGAGCTGTGGACGGGGGACCGGGTCAGCTTCGAGGGCACCTACTACCGCACCGATCGGGCGACGATCTACGACCGGCCGGACGAGCCGGTGCCGATCTACATCGGGGCGTCCGGGCCCGCGGCAACCCGGTTGGCGGGGCGGATCGCCGACGGGTTCATCACCACCTCGGGGAAGGCGCCGACGCTGTACACGGACACGCTGTTGCCCGCGTTGCGGGACGGGGCGGCGAAGGCCGGCCGAAGCCTGGACGACCTGGACACCCTGATGGAGATGAAGGTGTCGTTCGACCCGGATCGTGAGCGGGCGCTGCAGGACACCCGGTTCTGGGCGGCGCTGGCGCTCAAACCGGAGCAGAAGGCCGGTGTCGAGGATCCGTTGGAGATGCAGCGGCTCGCCGAGGAACTGCCGATCGAGCAGGCCGCCTCCCGGTGGATCGTGTCCGACGACCCGGACGAGCACGTGGAACGTATCGCCGGTTATCTGGATCTGGGGTTCCGGCACCTGGTGTTCCATGCGCCCGGTGACGACCAGGAACGGTTCCTGGGGTTGTACGGCGACGAGATCCTGCCGCGCCTGCGTGAACGGGTCGGGCAGGCGCCCGGCGGACTGCGCTGATCAAAGACTCATTGAGTCGAGTGCAACGGGCCGAAAGTGGGTCTTGGAACGGCGGACCGGCCCCGCAGGGGCCGTCCCGTCAGCCGCGGCCCAGAGGTCTTGCGACACTCGGGCGCACCTTGCTTCACCACGGCGCACCTTGCACGCCGCATGCGTGACGCGTGGTGCGCACGCATGATGCAGAGTGCGCCCACGTGCTGCAGAGTGCACCGGGTCGCGACCAGCAGCGGTTCCTGACGCCTTGGACGAGCAGATTCTGCGCGCCTGCGTGAACGGGTCGGACAGGCCGGCTGAGCGCTCGGGCGGCTGACGGCCCACGTCCGACCGGGGCTTATCAACTCGGCAGAACGCGCCCGATAGGCCCGTGACGGTGCCGAGTTGATCAGCCCGGGGGCCGAGCCCGCGCGGCGGTTGCCAGAAGGTCGAGCTGAGCGCTGACGATCGATCCGGGGGTGCCGTGTTCGGCCTTCGACTCGGTGAGGTGGCCGCTGAGGGCCAAGTCGACGGCACCGTGCGCGACAACGCGAATCAGCCCGGCGAGCAGGGCAGGATCACCGGCCGGGAGGAGCCCGGCCGCTTGCTCGCCGACCACCGCGTTCAGCATTGCGCGCCAGGTGGCGTCGGCCGCGACCACGAGCGCGGCGGGTTCGTGCGTCCACGGTCCGTAGACGAGTCGGAAGCGCTCGGGGTGCTCCATCGCGTGTGCGATCGCCGCGTGGATGGCGGCTTCCAGCCCCGCGGTCCCGCCGACGTCATCGATGATGCGTGCCGTTTCGTCCAGATCTTGCGCCGCGACCGCGGCGAGCAGGGCTTCCTTGTCGGCGAAGTGTTTGTACGGGGCATTGTGGGAGACGCCTGCACGACGTCCCACCTCACGCAGGGTGACGTGATCGCGGCCGCCCTCATCGAGCAGCGCTGTCGCAGCCCGGATCAGCAACTCTCGGGTGGTGGGCATTCCTCATGCTATCGCTGAGGTTGACGTCGTCAACCTGGCGCGGTAACGTCAGGTTGACGCGGTCAACTGGGGTCTGCCCAGGGCCGGAACAACTCGCGGGGAAGGCATGAATCGGCGAACGATAGTGGTGACCGGCGCTACCTCCGGGCTCGGGAAGGCTCTGGTGAATCGCCTCGCGCCGACGGGCTGTCATCTGGTGCTCGGTTGCCGCGATCCGGGCCGTGCGGCACCGATCGCGGAGGAGATCCGTCGCGATCATTCGGTGTCGGTCGAGCCGGTCGAGATCGATCTGGCGAGCCTGGCCTCGGTCAGGCGGGCCGTCGATCTGCTGTCTACGGGCGATCGTCCTGACCTGGGCGGGATCGTCGCCAACGGTGCGGTCCAGGTCGTTGATGGCGTGCGCACGTCGGCAGACGGATACGAGCTGACATTCGCGACGAATCATCTCGGCCACTTCGCCCTGGTGACCGGCCTGCGTGACGTGCTGGTGGATGACGCGCGGATCGTGGTGGTCTCCAGCGGAACGCACCGGGGAGCGTTCGGGTTTCCTCGGCCGCAATGGGCACCGGCTCACGACCTCGCGGACGTGTCGGCGGCGGACCCCTCGGCAGTGGCCGGCCGCATTCGGTATTCGACGTCGAAGCTCGCCAACCTCCACTTCACCTACGAACTCGCGCGCCGGCTCGCCGATCGCGGGATCACGGTGAACGCCTACGATCCGGGGCTGATGCCGGCCTCCGGTCTGGCGCGCGACTACCCACCGTTGGTGCGGACCGCATACCGTGCGCTCGCGCCGCTGATCGCCACAATGGTTCCGGGCGCCCGCACGATCCGAAGCGCCGCACGTCATTTGGCCGAACTGGTCATCGGAGAACCGTTCCAGAGGCGTACCGGGCTCTATGTCGCCGGCCCGCGCGTCACCGAATCCTCGCCCGAATCGCGCGATCCCGTCGCGGCCGCAGCGCTGTGGGCCGAGTCCGAAGCGCTCATCGAGGCGACCGCCAATTGCTGAGGGCGCGGCGACGCCGGACCGGTCGGTTCGACCTTTCGGGCCGTCGCTGTCACCGGGCCGCGGTGTCACCATGTGGCGTTGTCCGATCGGGCGATGGCTCTGACGCTTTCGATCTTCGGACCGCCGCCGGCGTCGGGTCGGTCAGTCCGGCTGACCGCCTGGTGGGGTGCGGGAGAAGCGGGGCGCCGGCGCGGCCTGTACCACCCCGTCGACCTCCACCAGCGTGCCCCTGGCCACCAGGTGCGGGTGCCGCGCGGCCTCGGCCGCGGTGAGCACCGGCGTGACGCACGCGTCGGTCCCGTCGAACACCGCGAGCCAGTGCTGGCGGTCGGCCGAGGCGAACGCCTCGGCGAAGACGGCCCGTAACACCGGCCATCCGGCCTGATCCAGCTGGGCGGGCAGATCGGCGTCGGCCAACCCGAGCCCGGCCAGGAGCGCCGCGTAGAACTGGGGTTCAAGAGCGCCGACGGCCACGTACCGACCGTCCGCGCAGGGGTAGACGGCGTAGAACGGGGCGCCGCCGTCCAGCAGGTTGGTGCCCCGCTCCGGCCCCCACCGGCCAAGGGCGCGCATCGACCACATCATCTGGGACAACAGCTCGACCCCGTCCACCATGGCCGCGTCGATCACCTGCCCGCGCCCGGACGAGGAGCGTTCGTACAGCGCCGCCAGCACACCCACGACGGCGAGCATCGACCCGCCGCCGAAGTCGGCGACCAGGTTCGCCGGCGTTTGCGGAGCGCCTCCGGCCGCGCCCAGCGCGTCCAGGGTGCCGGTCAGGGCCAGGTAGTTGATGTCATGCCCGACCCGGTCGGCCCACGGCCCGGTCTGCCCCCACCCGGTCAGCCGGCAGTAGACCAGCTCCGGGCGGCGGGCCAGGCACACGTCCGGTCCGACTCCGAGCCGCTCCGCCACCCCCGGCCGGAAGCCGTCCAGCAGCACGTCCGCGGCTGACACCTCGGCCAGAACTGCCGCAACCCCGTCGGCGGACTTGAGGTCGGCGCGCAGCACGATCCGGCCGCGCAACAGGACGTCCCGCTCGGGTGGCCCGAGATCCAGCCCACCGGATGGTCTTTCGACCCGCACCAGTCGCGCCCCGAGATCGGCCAGCATCATCCCGGCATGCGGCACCGGGCCGATGCCGCCCAGCTCGAGCACACGCAGGCCGGCCAGCGGACCGGGCATCAGCCGGACGTCACCGGCCCGACTCCAGCGCATCCCGGATGGGGATCATCTTGATCTGCGCCTCCCGCGCCTCGGTGTCCGGATCGGAGTCGGCGACGATGCCGCACCCGGCCAGCAGTCGGACGCTGCGACCGTTCACCTGCGCGCAGCGCAGCGCGATGGCGAACTCGCCGTCGCCGCGACCGTCGATCCAACCCACGGGCGCGGCGTACCGGCCCCGACTCATCGGCTCCAGTTCGCGGATCACCTGCCTGGCCAGCTCGGTCGGACTGCCGCCGACGGCGGCGGTGGGATGCAACCGGGCGGCCAGTTCCAGCACCGTCGGCGCGAACTCACCCAGCCGACCGGTGATGTCGGTGGACAGGTGGGTCAGGTTGGCCAGTTCCAGGGGGCTGGGCCGATCGGGCACGTCCAGGTGGTCGCAGGCAGGAGACAACACGTCGCTCACCGACCGCACCGCGTACGCGTGCTCGACCACATCTTTGGCGCTGTGCAGCAGATCCGCGGCGACCGGGTCGTCGCTGTGCTCCCGCCAGGCCGTGCCGGCCAGCACCCGGGACGCGATCTGCCGTCCCTGGCGCCGGATCAACAGCTCCGGGCTCGCACCGACCAGGCCCTCGACGTCGAACGTCCAGCAATCGGGGTAACCGCCGGCCAATCGGCCGAGCAGCAGCCGCTCGTCGATCGGCCTGGCGGCGGTGGCGACCAGGTCATGGGCGAGAACCACCTTGTCCAGCACGCCGTCCCGGATCCGGGCGGCGGCCACGGCGACCGCGCTGGTGAATCCGGCCACCGACAGCTCGGCATCGGCGTAGCTGATCCGTCCGGGAGTGCGGATGGGTGCCGGTGCGGGCAGGCCGATCGCCGTCGCCGGGTCGGCGACCGGGCCGATCCGGGTGACGAACGCACCCCCGGGAGTGCGGCCCACCACCGTTTGCGGGACGACCGCCACCGCGACGTCGTCGTCGTCGAAGCCGAGCGAGACGAACGCAACCGGGCCGGTGCCCGGCAGCCCGAACGGGTCGGAGACCTGCAGCCCGGCACGCACCTCGTCGAACCACTCCTGGATGCGCGCGGCCGAGTCCGGACCGGTGGCGGTGATGCGGGCGTGCACCCCCCAGCCCACGAACCCCCGATCTCCGCGGACGAAGCACACCGATCCCGTCGGCCGCGGCAGCACCGACAGCAGCGGCGCCGTCTGGTCGAGGGGTTCGGTGACCGCCGCGGCGACGAGCCTGGTGGCGGGGGAGGCGGTCACGACCGCCAACCATAGCCTCCCGTCCGGGTACGCCCCTGCTCGATGGGACGCGAACCACCGTGCGGAAGCAGGCGCCGCCTACACTTCGAACCCATGACGGCCCTCCCGGCCGCGAGCGCCGGCGTCGAATCCGACCGGCCGTTCCCGAGTCGCCGCCGCCGTGCCTGGCGCTGGGTGGCTCGGGCGATCGCGCTGGTCGGGCTCGCGATCGCGATCATGATGGCGGCGCTGGCCATCGGCATGCGGTTGAACGACCGAGCAATCGACGAGCACCCGGGCAGCGCAACTGCGACGGTGCTCACCGTGTCCGCGCTGCGAACCGGCGTCGAGTTCGTCGACGCCTCCGGCGCAACCGTTCGCCCGGACGGCGGCGTGCTCTACCCCGGCCTGCTGTCGCCGGGCCAGCAGTTCGTCGTCGAGTACTCCACCGTCGACCCGCAGATCGCCCGCGTGGCCGGCCGGACCGCGGCCGTCGGCACCATCATGATCGCAGTCACGTTCGCGGTCACCCTGTTGGTCACGGTGCCGGCCGTGTGGTGGTGCCGGCGACGGTCCGGGCTGCCGCTGTGGGCCGCACGTCGTGGCCCAGGACACACCGGCCTCCGGCCGCAGGTGGGTCCGGCGATGCCTCGGTAGGCTTGCCGGTCATGTTCGAGTGCTGTCAGGATCGGCCGGGACGCCCCCGGTGAACAGAGCGGATCTGGACAAGGAGCCGCACCAGGTCGCCGCGATGTTCGACACGGTCGCGCCGAGGTACGACCGGACGAACAGCATCCTGTCCATGGGGCGGGACCGGCGGTGGCGGCGGCACGCCGTCCGGGCACTGCAGCTGGTGCCCGGGCAGCGCGTGCTGGACGTGGCCGCCGGGACGGCCGTCTCCACCAAGGCGCTCAACGCCACCGGCGCCTGGGCGGTCGCGACCGACTTCTCGGTCGGCATGCTCGCCGCTGCCAGGACGGGTGGCACGCTGCCCAGGGTGGCCGGGGACGCGCTGCACCTGCCGTTCGCCGACGAGTCCTTCGACGCGGTCACTATCTCCTTCGGGCTGCGCAACGTCGAGGACCCGTCCGCCGCGCTCCGTGAGTTCGCGCGGGTGGTCAGACCCGGCGGTCAGCTGTTGGTCTGCGAGTTCTCCCGCCCGCGCCCGACGCCGATCCGCTGGGGGTACGGCTGGTACCTGCGGACCGTCCTACCGTGGCTGGCCCGCCGGGTGTCCTCCAACCCGGAGGCCTACACCTACCTGCAGGAGACCATCGACGCCTGGCCCGACCAGCCCACGCTGGCCAGGATGATCGCGGGTTCCGGGTGGACCGATGTGGTGTGGAAAAACATGACGTTCGGGGTGGTCGCCCTGCATCATGCGATCCGCCGTCCCAGCCAGGACGAATCCGCGGGCTGACCTCACGTCGCCCGTGATTTCTCGCGGTGAGTGATGGGTCCTACACTGATGCGGATGAGTTCGTGAACGAATTCACAAACTCGCGGCAGGGGTCGCCGCCGCTCCCCCTGCCGGCATCGATCTGCAGTGATGCGGGGAAGGGTCACGATGAACCTGTCCAGTGGGGTCTGCGACCCGGACACCGTGGCCGACGTGATCGTCGTCGGTGCGGGCCCGGCGGGCTCGACCGTAGCCACCCACCTGGCCCGTGCCGGGGTGGACGTGCTCCTGCTGGAGAAGTCCACGTTCCCGCGGGAGAAGGTCTGCGGAGACGGCCTGACGCCCCGCGGGGTCAAGCAGGTGCTCGCCCTCGGCATCGACGTGTCCGGTCCGGGCTGGATCAAGAACAAGGGTCTGCGGGTGATCGGCGGCGGGACCAGCCTGGAGCTGCCATGGCCGGTGTTGCAGGACTTCCCCGACTTCGGGCTGGTCCGGACGCGCCGCGACTTCGACGACATGCTGGCCACCCTGGCCGTGAAGGCCGGCGCCAGGTTGCGGATGGCCGCCACCGTCAAGGATCCGATCAGGGACGAGCGCACCGGACGCATCGTGGGGGTCGTCGCCAAGACCGCCGACGGGCCGGTGCAGCTGCGCGCGCCGCTCGTGCTGGCCTGTGACGGCGTATCCGCGCGGGTGGCGGTCGGGATGGGGATCAACAAGCGGGAGGACCGGCCGATCGGCGTCGCCGTCCGCCGCTACTACCGCAGCGAGTCCCGTACGCACGACGACTACCTCGAGTCCCACCTGGAACTCTGGGACCGGAGCAACCCGGACAAGCCCACGCTGCTGCCGGGCTACGGCTGGATCTTCGGGTTGGGAGACGGCACCGTCAACGTCGGCCTCGGCATGCTCAACTCGTCGAAGGCGTTCGGCCGCACCGACTACCGTGCGCTGCTGCGCCGCTGGCTGGACGGCACGCCGGAGGAGTGGGGCCTGCGCGAGGAGAATGCGATCGGCACGATCGGCGGCGCCGGACTGCCGATGGGCTTCAACCGGACACCCCACTACGCCGATGGTCTGATGCTGGTCGGCGACGCCGCGGGCGCGGTGAATCCGTTCAACGGGGAGGGGATCGCCTACGCGATGGAGTCGGCGGCGTTGGCCGCCGAGGCCGTGCTGCAGGCCGTTGGCCGGCCCGACGGACCCAGCCGGGAGGCCGCACTGCACGGGTACACCACGGCCATGAAGGAGCACCTGGGCGCGTACTACCGGCTGGGCGGGATCTTCTCCGGACTGATCGGCAGGCCGGCGGTGATGAAGACCGCGACCCGCCTGGGCCTTCCACGCAAGGACCTGATGTACCTGGTGCTCAAGGTGCTCGCCGGGCTGTACGACACCCGGGGCGGGGACTGGGCCGACCGGGTTACCAGGGCCATGGTGAAGGCGGCCCCCAGTGTGTGAGCCGGCCAGCCGTATCGAACCGGATGCAGGAGGTACCGATCGATGACGAGCACGTACCTGCCCGTGGTGATCCTGTTGGTCATCGTCGCCGGATTCGCCGTGACGATGGTGACCGTGGTCAGCGACGTCCTCGGCCCGCGTCGCTACAACCGGGCCAAGCTCGACCAGTACGAGTGCGGGATCCAGCCGACCCCGCTGCCCGCCGGCACCGCCGGCCGGTTCCCGATCAAGTTCTACCTGACCGCGATGCTGTTCATCGTGTTCGACATCGAGATCGTCTTCCTCTACCCCTGGGCACAGTCGGCGATCTCGCTGGGCGTGCTCGGTCTGGTGGAGATCATCCTGTTCATCGTCACCGTCGCCGTCGTCTACGCCTACGCCTGGCGTCGCGGTGGCCTCGACTGGGACTGAACAACCTCACCGGGCGGGCCGCCGCGCGTCCGGGACACCGTCGCCGAATTCCGAACACCGCCGCGTTCGAGAAGGGAGCAGGACACATGGGCCTGGAAGAGAAGCTGCCCAACGGGGTTCTGCTGACCAGCGTGGAGAAACTGGTCAACTGGACCAGGAAGGCGTCGCTGTTCCCGGCGACGTTCGGCCTGGCCTGCTGCGCCATCGAGATGATGACGACCGGCGCACCCCGTTACGACCTCGGCCGTTTCGGCATGGAGGTGTTCCGGGCGTCCCCCCGGCAGGCGGACCTGATGATCGTCGCCGGCCGGGTCAGCCAGAAGATGGCGCCGGTGCTCCGGCAGATCTACGACCAGATGGCCGAGCCGAAGTGGGTGCTGTCCATGGGCGTGTGCGCGTCCTCCGGCGGCATGTTCAACAACTACGCGATCGTCCAGGGCGTCGACCACATCGTGCCCGTCGACATGTACCTGCCTGGATGCCCGCCGCGTCCCGAGATGCTCATCGACGCGATCCTCAAGCTGCACGCCAAGATCATGGACGAACCGCTCGGTGCCAGGCGGGCCGCGGAGACGGAGGGCCGGCGCACCGAACTCGTCGCCTCCTCGGTCCGCTACGGCAAGCTGCCGGCGCCGATCGGCACCCCCGAGGTCAACGTCCGCGCGCTGGAGGCGAGCAAGAAATGACCGCGCCCTCCGGCCCCGGCACGCCGCCCCAGACATCCATCGATACACCGGCCGAGAAACCGTCCGGCACGACATCCGATGCATCGGTGCAGGTGGGAGTGCACACGGCCGACTCGGACGTGGTCGGGCACGCCCAGCGCCACCCCGGCGCACCGACCACCGGCGTCGAACGGCATGGCATGTTCGGCGTCCACGGTTCCGGCGACACCTCCGGCTACGGGCTGCTGGTCACCGAGCCTTACACGCCCGCGCCGGCTGAACGTCCCTATGGCGGGCCGGGAGGAACCAGCGGAGCGAGGGACGAGCGGAGCGGCGGCTCCGACCAGTCAGGACAGTTCGATGAGGTTGCCGACGCCTTGCTGGCAGCGATGGCCGAACGGTCGATCCCGCCGCTGGCACTGCTGCAGACCACGGTGGCCAACGGGGAGATCACCTTCTACATCCACCGCGATTTCCTCACGGTGATGCTGTGGGCGGTGCGCGACGACCCGTCGCTGCGGTTCGAGCTGGCCTCCTCGATCTCCGGGGTCGACTACGGCGAGGGTGTGCCCAGGCGGCTCCACGTGGTGTACGAGCTGACCTCGATGACCTACCGCCGGCGCATCCGGCTGGAGGTCGCGGTCGACGTCGACGACGCCCACGTCCCGTCGGCGGTCGCGGTCTACCCCACCGCCGACTGGCACGAGCGGGAGATCTGGGACATGTTCGGCATCGTCTTCTCCGGACACCCGGGGCTCACCCGGATCCTGATGCCGGACGACTGGATCGGCCACCCGCAACGTAAGGACTACCCGCTCGGCGGCATCCCGGTGGAGTACAAGGGAGCCGAGATCGCCGCCCCGGACCAGCGGAGGTCGTACTCATGAGCCAGGACCAGAGCGGTGCCGGGTTCTCCACCCGATTCGCGGAGGACTTTCTGCCGCCCGACGAGCAGGACACCCCGACCATGCGGCGGGCCCGCAGCACGGACACCACCGAGGGTCGGATGTTCACCGTCACCGGCGGGGACTGGGACGACCTGCTGGCGGACAACGACTTCGAGCACGACGAGCGGATCATCATCAACATGGGTCCGCAGCACCCGTCGACCCACGGCGTGCTGCGGCTGATCCTGGAGCTCGAGGGTGAGACGGTCGTGCAGGCCCGGTCCGTCATCGGCTACCTGCATACCGGCATCGAGAAGTCCTGTGAGTACCGCACCTGGACGCAGGGCGTCACCTTCGTCACCCGGGCCGACTATCTGTCACCGGCGTTCAACGAGACCGTCTACTGCATGGCCGTGGAGAAGCTGCTGGGGCTGGAGGTTCCGCAGCGCGCCCAGGTGATCCGGGTGCTGTTGATGGAGCTGACCCGGATCACCTCCCACCTGGTGGCGTTGGCGACCGGCGGCATGGAACTGGGCGCGTTGACCGGCATGACCGCAGGGTTCCGGGAACGCGAAGAGGGCCTTCATCTGATGGAGTTCCTCACCGGCCTGCGGATGAACATGGCGTTCATCCGGCCGGGCGGGGTCGCCCAGGACCTGCCGGAGAACTCGCGGGAGCGGATCGCCGACTTCATCAAGATCATGGAGCAGCGGCTGCCGGAGTACGACAAGCTGCTCACCGGCCAGCCGATCTGGAAGGCCCGGATGGTCGGTGTCGGCCTGCTGCCGCTGGAGGGCTGCATGCAACTGGGCATCACCGGGCCCATCCTGCGTTCGGCCGGGCTGCCCTGGGACCTGCGCAAGACGATGCCGTACTGCGGCTACGAGACCTACGACTTCGAGGTGCCGGTCGCCTCCGAGGGCGACTGCTACGCCCGGTTCCTGTTGCGGCTGGCCGAAATCCGGGAATCGCTGAAGATCATGAAGCAGTGCAACGAGCGGCTGACCGAACCCGGGCCGGTGATGGTCGGCGACCCGAAGATCGGCTGGCCGGCGCAGCTGTCGATCGGCTCCGACGGGATGGGCAACTCTCTCGAGTACATCCGCAAGATCATGGGCCAGTCGATGGAGTCGCTGATCCACCACTTCAAGATCGTCACCGAGGGCTTCCACGTGCCGCCCGGGCAGGCCTACGTGGGCATCGAGAACCCGCGCGGCGAGCTGGGCTGCCATGTGGTCTCGCAGGGCGGCACCCGGCCGTGGCGGGTGCACCTGCGCGACCCGGGATTCGTGAACCTGCAGGCGATGCCGGCGATGGCCGAGGGTTCGATGATCGCCGATGTGGTCGCTGCGGTGGCGTCCATCGACCCGGTGATGGGAGGGGTGGACCGCTGATGGCCGACAACCGCAGGATCGGCGTGCCGGTGTTCCTGGACACCGGCACTGTCTTCGACGAGCTGACCCATGCCCGGGCGGCTGAGATCATCGCCCGGTACCCGATGTCCCGCTCGGCGCTGCTGCCGCTGCTGCACCTGGTGCAGTCGGTGGAGGGCTGCGTGTCCCAGCAGGGCATCGAGTTCTGCGCCGGCCAGCTGGGTCTCACCGATGCCGAGGTGTCCGCGGTGGCCACCTTCTACACCATGTACAAGCGGACCCCGTGCGGCGAACACCTGGTCTCGGTGTGTACCAACGCGTTGTGCGCGGCCCTGGGCGGGGACGCGATCTACGCCACGCTGTCCCGCCGGCTGGGCGTCGGGCAGGAGCAGACCGCCGGCGAACCGGGCACCGCGGGCTCGATCACCCTGGAGCACGCGGAGTGCCTGGCGGCCTGCGACCACGCCCCGGTGCTCACCGTGAACTACGAGTACTACGACAACCAGACCCCGGACAGTGCGCTGGATCTGGTGAACGCGCTGCAGGCCGGTCAGCGGCCGCACCCGACCAGGGGGGCGCCGCTGTCCGACTTCCGCTCGGTAGAGCTCGAGATCGCCGGTATTTTCACGGATCTGGAGGACCGGGTGGAGGCGCCGACGGCGTCCGAGCCGACCCTGCGCGGATCGGTGCTGGCGCAGCGGTCCGGCCAGCGGGCGCCGGTGATGCCCGAGTCCGTCGAGTTCCCGCCGCTGCCGGAGAAGAAGTGAGGTCGGCACGATGACGCCCACGACCGACGCCACCCTCGCCGGTGGTGAGCCTGCCCGGCTGACCCCGGTGCTGACCAGGCGCTGGGCCTCGCCGCGGTCCTGGAACATCGACACCTACCGGCAGCTGGACGGCTATCAGGCGGTGCGCACCGCGCTGGCCGTCGACCCGGACCGGATCGTCGAGCTGGTGAAGAACTCCGGGCTTCGCGGCCGCGGCGGCGCCGGCTTCCCGACCGGGCTGAAGTGGTCGTTCCTGCCCAAGGGCGGCAGCAAGCCGCACTACCTGGTGGTCAACGCAGACGAGGGCGAACCGGGCACCTGCAAGGACATTCCGCTGATGATGGCCGACCCGCACTCGCTGGTCGAGGGCTGCATCATCACCTGCTACGCGATCCGGGCGCCGTTCTGCGCGATCTACGTCCGCGGCGAGGCGGTGCACGCGATGCGCCGGGTGGCCAACGCGGTGCGCGAGGCGAAGGCCGCCGGGTTCCTGGGCACCGACATCCTCGGGACCGGGTACGACCTGGAGATCGTGGTGCACGGCGGCGCCGGGGCCTACATCTGTGGCGAGGAGACCGCGCTGCTGGACTCGCTGGAGGGCCGGCGCGGGCAGCCGCGGCTCAAGCCGCCGTTCCCGGCGGTCGAGGGTCTGTACGCGAGCCCGACCGTGGTCAACAACGTGGAGACCATCGCCTCGGTGCCGACGATCGTGATGGGCGGCTCGGACTGGTACCGGTCGATGGGCACCGAGAAGTCGCCCGGTCCCAAGATCTACTCGCTGTCCGGGCACGTCACCCGGCCCGGCCAGTACGAGGCGCCGATGGGTACCACCCTGCGGCAGCTGCTCGCCTCCGCCGGGGGGATGCGGGACGGCATCCCGCTGAAGTTTTTCACGCCGGGCGGCTCGTCGACGCCGATCTTCACCCCGGAGCACCTGGACGTGCCGCTGTCCTTCGACGACGTGGCCGCGGCCGGCTCGATGCTGGGCACGACCGCGTTGATGTGTTTCAACCAGACCGTGTCCGTGCCCTGGGCGGTGTGGAAGTGGCTGGAGTTCTACAAGCACGAGTCGTGCGGCAAGTGCACGCCGTGCCGGGAGGGCACCGGCTGGCTGGTGCAGATATTGCGGCGGATCGTGACCGGGTCCGGTTCCTTGGAGGACCTGGACACCATGGCCGACGCCGCCGGCAACATCGCCGGCCGCTCGTTCTGCGCGCTCGGCGACGCGGCGGCCACCCCGATCCTGTCCAGCTTCAAGTACTTCCGGTCCGAGTTCGAGGACCTGGTGACCGGCCGGACGCCGCCGGTCGTCGACCACCGGCAGCTGGCGGGGGCGCACTGATGACGCAGGTAGCAGTTCCGGGCGCGACCGACTCCGGAAGCCGTGACATCCCAGCACCCGTTCCGGAGGGGCACGTCCGGCTGACCATCGACGGGGTCAGCGTCATCGCCCCCAAGGGTGAGCTGGTCATCCGCACCGCCGAGCGGTTGGGTACCGCCATCCCGCGGTTCTGCGACCACCCGCTGCTCGACCCGGTCGGCGCTTGCCGGCAGTGCCTGGTCGAGGTGGAGATGGGCGGGCGCAAGATGCCCAAGCCGCAGGCCGCCTGCACCCAGACCATTGCCGACGGCATGGTGGTCAACACCCAGCTCACCTCGCCGGTGGCGGAGAAGGCGCAGCGCTCCAACCTGGAGTTCCTGCTGCTCAACCACCCGTTGGACTGCCCGATCTGCGACAAGGGCGGGGAGTGCCCGCTGCAGAACCAGACGATGGCCAACGGATCGAACGTGTCCCGGCTGCGCGACCCCAAGCGGGTGTTCACCAAGCCGATCGCCATCTCCACCGAGATCCTGCTGGATCGGGAACGGTGCGTGCTGTGCCAGCGGTGCACCCGGTTCTCCGACCAGATCGCCGGGGACAAGTTCATCGACCTGCTGGAACGCGGGTCCGCGCAGCAGATCGGCATCGGGGGATCCCAGGCCCCCTTTCAGTCATATTTCTCCGGCAACACCATCCAGATCTGCCCGGTCGGCGCGCTCACCTCGGCGGCCTACCGGTTCCGGGCCCGGCCGTTCGACCTGGTCTCGACGCCGACGGTGTGTGAGCACTGCGCCGGCGGGTGCGCGTTGCGCACCGACCACCGGGCCGGCGCGGTGTTGCGCCGGCTGGCCAGGATCGACATGGACGTCAACGAGGAGTGGAACTGCGACAAGGGCCGGTTCGCGTTCGAGTACGTCCGGCAGCCCGACCGGATCACCCGGCCGCTGATCCGCGACACCGACGGTGAGCTGCGGCCGGCCTCCTGGACCGAGGCGATGTCGGTGGCGGCGGCAGGCCTCCTCAGGGCCCGGGACAACGGCGGGGTGGGCGTGCTGGCCGGCGGCCGGCTCACCGTCACCGACGCGTACGCCTACGCCAAGTTCGCCCGGGTCGCCCTGCGCACCAACGACATCGACTTCCGGGCCCGGCAGCACACGGCCGAGGAGGCGCAGTTCCTGGCCGCCCGGGTGGCCGGCACCGCCCCGGACCGGGGCGGCGTGACGTTCGGTTCCCTGGAGTCGGCACCGGCCGTGCTGCTGGTGGCGCTGGAGCCCGAGGAGGAGTCGGCGAGCCTGTTCCTGCGGCTGCGCAAGGCCGCCCGCAGGCGCGGCGTGCCGGTCTATTCGATCGCTCCTTTTGCGTCTCGTGGGCTGCAGAAGATGTTCGGCACGCTGATCGCCGCCGGCCCCGGGGACGAGGTCGGGATCATCAGCGGGCTGGGCTCGGACGAGCTGGCCGGCGATGGGGTACCCGACGCCGCCGAACGGAACCGGCTGGGCGCGCTGCTGCGCACCCCTGGCGCGGTGGTGCTGGTGGGGGAGCGGGCGGCGCAGACACCCGGCCTGTTCACCGCGGTCGCTGCCCTGGTCGACGTCACCGGCGCGAACCTGGCCTGGGTGCCGCGCCGCGCCGGCGAGCGTGGCGCGCTGGACGCCGGCGCCCTGGGGAACCTGCTGCCCGGCGGGCGTCCGTTGGCCGACCCGGTCGCGCGGGCGGAGGTCGAGGCCGCCTGGGGGGTGCCCATTCCCGAAGCCGCGGGCCGGGACGCGTCGGCGATCCTGGCCGACGTCGCGCTGCCGCTGCCCGACGCGGACGAGGGTCCGACCGATGTCGAGATCACCGGAGGACCAGGAGGTTTGGCAGGCCTGTTGGTGGGGGGCGTGGAGATCACCGACCTGCCGGAGCCGACCGCGGCACTGACCGCCATCGCCGGTGCCGGGTTCGTCGTCAGCCTGGAGATGCGGACCAGCGCGGTGACCGAGCTGGCCGACGTGGTTTTCCCGGTTGCGGCCGCGGTGGAGAAGTCGGGCGCGTACCTGAACTGGGAGGGCCGGCTCCGGCCGTTCGGCGCCGCCCTGCCGGATGCCGGAACCCTGGACGAGGGGCGCATTCTGGACACGCTCGGCGTGGAGATGGACGTCGACCTTTACACCCAGACGCCGGCGGCGGCGGCCGGTGAACTGGCCCGGCTGGGTGTCTGGTCCGGCGCCCGCCCGTCGGTGCACGGCGCCGCGGTCGGCCCCGAGCCGGGTCCGGGATTCCGGCTGGCGTCGTGGCGGATGAATCTGGACGGTGGCCGGGCGATGGACGGCGAGCCGCATCTGGCAGGCACGGCCAAGCCGGACGTCGTCCGGATCTCGGCGGCGGCTGCCGACGCGCTGGGGGTGTCCGACGGCGATCCGGTCGCGGTGCGCGGCCCGGCCAGTTCGATCACCCTGCCGGTGGTGGTCACCACCCCGATGGTCGACGACGTCGTCTGGCTGCCGGCGATGATCAACGGGATGCCGACCGGCGGCCGGCTCGGGGTCACTGTCGGTGCCCGGGTGCATATTGACCCCGTTGTCGGGGATGTGGCAGGAGGGGTTGCGCTGTGAATGCCCAGCTGTCGATGTTTCGCTCCGCAAGCTCTGCTCAGCCGTTGCCGGACGGGTCGGTGCAGCCGCTGCTGGCGGACGACCCGTGGTGGTTGATGCTGATCAAGGCCCTGCTGGTCTTCATCATCCTGCTGCTGCTCACGCTGTTCGCCATCTGGTTCGAGCGTCGCGTGGTCGGTCGTATGCAGCACCGGCCGGGTCCGAACTGGAACGGCCCGTTCGGCCTGCTCCAGTCGCTGGCCGACGCGCTGAAGCTGCACTTCAAGGAGGGCATCATCCCCGCGAAGGCGGACAAGGTGGTGTACATCCTGGCGCCGGCGTTCTCCGCCATTCCGGCGTTCCTGATCTTCTCGATCATCCCCGTTGGCGGGGAAGTGACCATGTTCGGCGAGCAGACCGCGCTGCAGCTGATCGACCCGCCGGTCGGCGTGCTGGTGGCCCTTGGCCTGGCTTCGGTCGGCGTGTACGGCATCGTGCTGGGCGGCTGGGCCTCCGGCTCGACCTATCCGCTGCTGGGTGGGTTGCGCTCGGCAGCGCAGATGATCTCCTACGACGTGGCCATGGGCCTGTCGTTCGTCGCCGTGTTCCTGTACGCGGGCACGCTGTCCACCGCGGCGATCGTCACCCAGCAGGAGCCCGGCTGGTACGTCTGGCTGCTGCCGGTGTCGTTCATCGTCTACTGCGTGTCCATGGTCGGCGAGACGAACCGGGCACCGTTCGACCTGGCCGAGGCCGAGGGGGAACTGGTCGGCGGGTTCAACACCGAGTACTCCTCGATGCGCTTCGGCCTGTTCTTCCTGGCCGAGTACATCAACCTGATCAACGTCTCGGCGATCGCCACCACGCTGTTCCTGGGCGGCTGGATGGCGCCCTGGCCGATCTCGCTGCTGCCGTTCGCGAACTCCGGCTACTGGACCATGCTGTGGTTCTTCATCAAGGTGCTGGCGTTCATGTTCGTGTTCGTCTGGCTGCGCGGCACCCTGCCCCGGATCCGCTACGACCAGTTCATGGCGATCGGCTGGAAGGTGCTGATCCCGGTCTCGTTGGTGTGGATCGTGCTGGTCGGCGCGGTACGGGTGCTGCGCGGTGCGGAGAACTTCAGCACCGCGCAGGTCCTGCTGTGGGTCGGCATTCCGCTCGCCGTGGTGATAGTCGCGGCGATCGCCTGGCCGCCGTCGCGCCGGAGCGAGGTGGTTGTCGAGCTGCCCGATTCAGATGTAGAAGCTGTGGGATCCACTGAGCCGGTCGAAGGCAGGGTGGTGTCCGAGGCCCGCGGTGCGTACCCGATCCCGCCGCTGGATCTCGCCGTGCCGGTGCCGCCGATTCGCACGCAGGCCGGCCGGCGCGTCGCTCACGCCCCCGAGCTCACCCCGGCCGGGGCCGGGGCCGACCTGCCGGGAGGCAGCAATTCGGGAGGCAGCAATGTCGTTTCTTGATCCGGTCAAGGGCTTCGGGGTCACCTTCTCCACCATGTTCAAGCCGGTGGTCACGGAGGACTACCCCCGCAAGCCCGACCAGCCCGCTCCCCGCTACCACGGGCGGCACCAGCTGAACCGGCACCCCGACGGCCTGGAGAAATGCGTCGGCTGCGAGCTGTGCGCGTGGGCCTGCCCGGCGGACGCGATCTTCGTCGAGGGCGGGGACAACACCGAGGAGGCCCGGTACTCGCCCGGCGAGCGGTACGGCAAGAACTACCAGATCAACTACCTGCGCTGCATCGGCTGTGGCCTGTGCATCGAGGCCTGCCCGACCCGCTCGCTGACCATGACCAACGAATACGAGCTGGCCGATGACGACCGGCAACGCCTGATCTACACCAAGGACATGCTGCTGGCACCGCTGCTGCCGGGGATGGAGCAACCGCCGCACCCGATGCGCCTGGGTGACGAGCACGACTACTACGCCCGCGGTCCCGAACTGGCCCGGCAGGCGCCGGGCGGGGGCGGCGTCGGCCGGGCGGCCGAGAACTCGGAGGCGCAGGACGCCGGGCAGGAGGTGCCTGTCGCGGCGCCGCAGGGCGTCGATCACCCCGCGGCGGTCCAGGTCCGGACCGGAGGAAAGCTGTGAGTGCGTTCCTGGCCGCCGCGCAATCCAGTACGGACCCTGGTGCCGAGCTGATCGCCTTCTGGATCCTGGCGCCGCTGGCGGTGCTCGGCGCGATCGGCATGGTGTTCTCCAAGAGCGCGGTGCACTCGGCCCTGTGGCTGGTGCTGACCATGCTGTGCCTCGGCTGCCTGTACATCAACCAGAACGCCGAGTTCCTCGGATTCGTGCAGATCATCGTCTACACCGGCGCGATCATGATGCTGTTCCTGTTCGTGCTGATGCTGACCGGCCGCGACTCCGGCGACTCCACCTTCGAGGTGCTGCGCAAGCAGCGGATCATCGCCAGCATCCTGGGCATCGGCTTCGTGGTGCTGCTGGTCACCGGCCTGCTCCGGGCGCTCAAGGCGGTCCCGCCGGTCGGGCTGGAACAGGCGATGGCCGATCGTGGCCCGCTCGGCGCGATCGCCGAGCTGCTGTTCACCGACTACCTGTTCCCGTTCGAACTGACCAGCGCGTTGCTGATCACCGCGGCCACCGGGGCCATGGTGCTCACTCACATCGAGCGGGCGCCGGGCGAACGCAAGAGCCAGCGCCAGCGCGTGCACGAGCGGATGCGCTCGGACCGGATGTCGCCGCTGCCCGGGCCCGGCGTGTTCGCGACCTCGTCGTCCAACGCCACCCCCGCGCTGCTGCCCGACGGGTCGATCGCGCCCGGGTCGGTGTCCGACCTGGTCGAGTTCTCCGAGAGCGAGCAGGTCGCCCGCCGCTTCCGCAGCGGCGGCACCCTCACCGAGATCGAGAGCGCCGAGCACCCGCGCCGGGTGGACGAGGAACCGGCCGACGGGTCCGGCCCGGTGGACCAGGGGGGTGCCCGGTGACGCCCAACCACTATCTGGTGCTGTCCGCGCTGCTGTTCGGCATCGGCGCGGTCGGCTTCCTGGTGCGCCGCAACGCGATCGTGGTGTTCATGTGCGTGGAGCTGATGCTCAACGCGGTGAACCTGTCGCTGGTCACCTTCTCCAACCTGTGGGGCAACCTCGACGGCGTCGTGTTCGCGTTCTTCATCATGGTCGTCGCGGCCGCCGAGGTGGTGGTCGGCCTGGCCATCATCATGGCCATCTTCCGCAGCCGGCGCAGCGCCTCGGTCGATGACGCGAACCTGCTGAAGTTCTAGGAGCGGTGACTGCGATGACGGAACTGCGATGACGGAACTGCGATGACGGAACTGGACAAGGAAATGATGCCGTGACCGGCCTGCTCGGAGCGTCCGTGCTCCTGATCGCCATCCCGCTGGCGGGCGCCATCGTGCTGCTCGTCGGTGGACGGCTGCTGGACCGCGTGGGGCACCTCGTCGGATGCGCCACCGTGCTCGCCTCCTTCGTGCTCGGCGTGCTGATCTTCGTCGCGATGCTGGGGGAGCCGTCCGGGATCGACCAGTTGCACAACGTGCCGGTCTTCACCTGGATCCAGTCCGGCGGGCTGGACATCGACTTCGGGCTGCTGATCGACCCGTTGTCGATCACCTTCGTGCTGCTGATCACCGGTGTCGGCTCGTTGATCCACATCTACTCGATCGGCTACATGGCCCACGACGCAGACCGGCGCAAGTTCTTCGCGTACATGAACCTGTTCGTCGCGGCGATGCTGCTGTTGGTGCTGGGCAACTCCTTCGTCACCCTGTACGCCGGGTGGGAGGGCGTCGGCCTGGCGTCGTACCTGCTGATCGGTTTCTGGTCGGACCGGCCGTCCGCGGCCACCGCGGCCAAGAAGGCGTTCATCATGAACCGGGTCGGCGACGTCGGTCTGGCCCTGGCCATCTTCCTGATGTTCAAGGAGCTGGGCACCGTCTCCTTCGCCGGGGTGTTCGCGCAGATCGAGCAGGTTGCCGAGCAGTCGCCGGCGACCGTCACCGCGATCGCCCTGCTGCTGTTGCTGGGCGCCTGCGGCAAGTCCGGCCAGGTGCCGCTGCAGGCGTGGTTGCCCGACGCCATGGAGGGCCCCACCCCGGTCTCCGCGCTGATCCACGCGGCGACCATGGTCACCGCCGGCGTCTATCTGATCGGCCGGTGCGCGCCGATCTTCGACCTCACCTCCACCGGGCGGCTGGTCGTGGCCATCGTCGGCACCGTCACGCTGCTGGTCGGCTGCATCGCCGGTTGCGCCAAGGACGACATCAAGAAGGTGTTGGCCTACTCGACGGTGTCGCAGATCGGCTACATGTTCCTGGCCGTCGGGCTGGGCGCGGGGGTCTACGCGCTGGGCTTCCTGCACCTGCTGACCCACGGCTTCTTCAAGGCCGGGCTGTTCCTGGGCGCCGGATCGGTGATGCACGCCATGGACGACGACGTGGACATGCGCCGGTTCGGCGGGCTGGCCCGCAAGCTGCCGATCACGTTCGTCACGATGGCCTGCGGTTACCTGGCGATCATCGGGTTCCCGTTCTTCTCCGGCTACTACTCCAAGGACCCGATCATCGAGGCGGCGTTCTCCGCCCCGGGGGTGCAGGGTGTGCTGTTCGGCTCGGCGGCGTTGCTCGGCGCCGGCATCACCGCCTTCTACATGACCCGGCTGATGATCATGACGTTCTTCGGCGAGCCGCGGTGGAAGGAGCTGAAGAACCGCGCCGGTGGTGACTACCACCCGCACGAGTCGCCACCGGTGATGACCGTGCCGATGATCGTGCTGGCGATCGGGTCGGTCGGCGCCGGCGCCTTCCTGTACCTGGGCAACCGGCTGATGGACTGGCTGGCGCCGTCCGAGGGTGCCTACGAGGAGCCGCACCCGCCGGTGCCGGCCATCGCGATCACCGGCGGGACGCTGCTCGTCGTGGCCATCGGCGTGTTCCTGGGCTACTGGATCATCGGCCGGCGGCCGGTACCGGTGTCCCCGCCGATGCCGGTGTCCCCGGTGGTGGCGCTGGCCCGCGCGGACGTCGGCGGCAACGCGATCAACGAGACCCTGTTCGCCCGGCCGGGCATCTGGCTCTCCCGCGCCTCCGTGTACGCCGACGCCAAGGGTGTCGACGGCCTGGTCAACGGCACGGCGGCCGCGCTGGGTGGCCTGTCCGGCCGATGGCGGCGGTGGCAGAACGGGTACGTCCGCTCCTACGCCCTGTCGATGTTCGCGGGCACCCTGGCCGTGGTGCTCATGCTGCTGCTGGTGAGGTCGGCATGAACTCCTGGTACCTGGTCGTCCTGATCTTTCTGCCGGTGGTCGGCGCCCTGGTGCTCGCCGGCATGTCCGGCGCGCCCGAGCGCACGGTCAAGTTCATCGCACTGGGCTTCTCGCTGGTCGAGCTGGCCGTCGCGGTCGCCCTGTGGGTCGCCTACCGGTCGGCGTCCACCGGCACGGTGTCGCAGCTGGTCGCGCCGTTCCGGGAGACGTTCTCGGTCACCTGGATCCCGTACTTCGACATCAACTTCAGTCTCGGCGTCGACGGCATCTCGCTGACCATGATCGCGCTGATCGCGGTGCTGATGCCGATCGTGCTGGGCGCGTCCTGGGAGGAGCGGCTGCCCGCCGGCCGCACCATCGGCGGCTACTTCGCCCTGCTGCTGGTGCTGCAGGGGGCGATGGTCGGGGTGTTCGCGGCCACCAACGTCTTCGTCTTCTACGTGATGTTCGAGGTCATGCTGATCCCGATGTACTTCCTGGTCGGCGCGTTCGGCGGGGTGCGCCGGGCGTACGCGGCGACCAAGTTCTTCCTGTACTCGCTGCTCGGCGGCCTGCTCATGCTGGCGTCGGTGATCGGCCTGTACGTCGCCTCCGGGCAGGCGCTCGGCGAGGGCACGTTCGACTGGGTCAAGCTGCAGTCGATCGCGAGCCAGATCCCGGAGTCCACCCAGATGTGGATCTTCGCCGGGTTTGCCATCGCGTTCGCGATCAAGGCTCCGCTGGTGCCGCTGCACACCTGGCTGCCCGACGCCGGTACCGAGGCCCCGGTCGGTGCCGGCACCCTGCTGGTCGGCGTGCTGGACAAGGTGGGCACGTTCGGGTTCCTGCGGATCTGCCTGCCGCTGCTGCCCGCGGCGAGCAGCAAGCTGGCCTGGTTGATCATCCTGCTCGCCGTCGTGGGCATTCTGTACGGCGCGATCGTCGCCGCCGGGCAGACCGACCTCAAGCGGTTCGTCACGTTCACCTCGATCGCGCACTTCGGGTTCATCGCGTTGGGCGTGTTCGCGTTCACCACCCAGTCGATCGCCGGCGCGGCGCTGTACATGGTCAACCACGGCATCGCCACCGGCCTGCTGTTCCTGGTGGTCGGCATGCTCACGGTGCGTGGCGGCAGCAAGCTGGTGGGCGACTACGGCGGGGTGTGGAAGGTGGCGCCGATCCTCGGCGGGATCTTCCTGATCGCTGCGCTGGCCACCATCGCGATGCCCGGCACCAACTCCTTCATCTCCGAGTTCCTGGTGCTCATCGGCACCTTCAGCCGGCATCCGGCCTGGGCGGTGCTGGCCACCATCGGCATCGTGCTGGCCGCGGTCTACATGCTGTGGATCTTCCAACGCACGATGACCGGGCCGGTGCGGGGTGCCGCGGTGGTCGGCGGACGCGGGCCCGATGATCTGGACACTGCCATGGACGGTCCGCTGTCCCAGCCGGATCGGGGCGGGCGGGAGGGTCCGGTGACAGCGGGCGGGCCGGAGCCGGAGTCGCCGGTGATCGCGCCGGAGCCGGGTCACACGGCGGCGGCCGGCGCGCCGGCCGCGGTCGCGCAGGCCGGGCACGGGTCCAGGACAAAGGTGCGGGCCCTCTTCGGTGACCTCACCGCTCGCGAGATCACCGTGCTCACCCCGCTGGTGCTGCTGATCATCCTGCTGGGTGTGTACCCGCAGCCGGTGCTCGACGTGATCAACCCGACCGCCGAACGAACGATGGTCGACGCGGGCTACACCGATCCGGTACCGGCGATCAGCTCAGATCTAAACGCGCCGCTGCGAGGCGGTCAGTGATGACGCTCTTCACCGCGATCACCGCCGCCTCGACGGCTCCCGTCGATCCGATCACCGCCCCGCCGATCAGCTTCACGCTGACCGCGCCGGTGCTGATCGCGCTCGGCGGCGCGGTGCTGGGCGTGCTGTTCGAGGCGCTCCTGCCGCGCAAGGCGCGCTACCCGGTCCAGGTGCTGCTCGCGCTGGTCACGGTGGCGGCCGCGCTGGTCTGGACGATCGTCGGCGCCGGCCGGGGCGATGTCGGGGTGACCTTCGGCGGTGCGCTGGCGGTCGACACCGCCACCTATGTGATGTGGGGCGTGCTGCTGGTGCTGGCGCTGCCGTCGGTGCTGCTGATGGCGGACCGGGTGTCCGAACCCGGCGGCGTGTTCGTCACCCAGGCAGCGGCCGGCATCGGGTCGGCGCGGGACCGGCTGGCCACCCGGGTGGCCGCGCCCATGCAGACCGAGGTCTTTCCGCTGGCGCTTTTTGCGATCAGCGGCATGATGATCTTCCCGGCGGCGACCGACAGCGTGACCCTGTTCGTCGCGCTCGAGGTGCTCTCGCTGCCGCTGTACCTGCTGTGCGGGCTGGCCCGGCGCCGGCGGCTGATCTCGCAGGAGGCGGCGGTCAAGTACTTCCTGCTCGGCGCCTTCACCTCGGCGATCTTCGCCTACGGTCTGGCGATGCTGTACGGCTACTGCGGTTCCACCCAGTTCGCCGCTGTCGCCGCACAGGCCAGGGCGGGGGACAACAGCGACGTGCTGCTGCTCGGCGGACTCGCTCTGGTCATCGTCGGCCTGCTGTTCAAGGCGTCGGTCGGACCGTTCCACCTGTGGACTCCCGATGTGTACCAGGGCGCACCGACCCCGGTCACCGCGTTCATGGCCGCCTGCACCAAGGTCGCGGCGTTCGCCGCGATGCTGCGCGTGTGCCTGGTCGCGCTGGAGCCGATGACCTGGACCTGGCAACCGGTCCTGGGCGTGATCGCGGGTGCCTCCATGGTGATCGGCTCCGTCATCGGCATCACCCAGACCGACATGAAGCGGATGCTGGCCTACTCCTCGGTCGCGCATGCGGGGTTCATCCTGCTGGGCGTCATCTCGATGTCCCAGACGGGGGCCTCGGCGACGATGTTCTACCTGCTGACCTACGGCATGGCCACCATCGGCGCCTTCGCAATCCTGACCGTGGTTCGCAAGGGCGACGGCGAAGCCTCCCACGTCGCCGACTGGGCCGGGATGGCCAAGCGTTCCCCGGTGCTGGCCGCGTCGATGAGCCTGTTC
This sequence comes from uncultured Actinomycetes bacterium, assembly GCA_964476495.1. Lineage (GTDB taxonomy): Bacteria > Actinomycetota > Actinomycetes > Mycobacteriales > Nakamurellaceae > Nakamurella. The sequence continues at coordinate 31,588 of CAYZBB010000053.1, forward strand.
CTGCTGTCCTTCGCCGGCATCCCGCTTACTGCCGGGTTCATCGGGAAGCTGTCCGTGTTCACGGCGGCGATGGAGGCGGGTCTGGGCTTCTGGGTGGTGCTGGCGATGATCGCCACCGCGGTCACCGCGTTCTTCTACCTGCGCATCGTGGTAGTCATGTACTTCGCCGACCCGGCCGTGGCCGCGCCGGCGCAGGAGCCGGTCGCGGTCGCCGCCGCGGCGGCGGGCGCACCCTCCACGGCCGATGGTCGGCGGTTCCTGGCGGTCGGGACCGGTTCGCCGGATGCCCCGTTCGTGGTGGTCCCGGGCATGCTGACCACGATCGTCATCGCCGTCGCGGTGATCACCACCCTTGGCCTGGGTCTGTTCCCGGGGCCGGTGCTGGACCTGCTGGCGATTCCGTTGCCTCTGCTGTCATGACGATCCGCTGGATGATGCCCGATTCGGGCACGCGTGTCCCCTGACATAGGCTCATGGTCGTGAACGCCCCGACCATGCTCGCCGGCATCCAGCTCACCGACTCCGAGCTGTCTGCGCGCGTGTCCGCCGGGCTGGTCCGCGTCGAGGACCTGCTGGAGCGTGAACTGATCAGTGAGTTCGGCTTCGTCACCGAGGCGGCATCCCATCTCATGCACGCCGGGGGCAAGCGGTTCCGACCGCTGTTCACCCTGGTAGCCGCCGGAATCGGACCCAGGCCCGAGGCCGACGAAGTGGTGACCGCCGCCGCGGTCGTGGAGCTGATCCACCTGGCCACGCTGTATCACGACGACGTCATGGACGAGGCCGAGATCCGACGGGGCGCCAAGTCCGCGAACGCCAGGTGGGACAACTCGATCGCGATCCTGACCGGTGACTTCCTGTTCGCGCACGCCTCCCGGCTGGTGGCGGGTCTCGGGCCGGACGCGGTGCGGATCATCGCGGAGACGTTCGCCGAGCTGGTCACCGGACAGACCCGGGAGACCGTCGGGTCGAGTCCCGACGAGGATCCGATCGACCACCACCTTCGGGTGCTGGACGAGAAGACGGCCTCGTTGATCGACACCTGCGCCCGCTATGCCGGCATCTTCTCCGGTGCGCCCGAGGAGCATGTGCTCGCGCTGCGCCGGTACGGGCGGGCGGTCGGGATGGCATTCCAGATCTCGGACGACATTCTGGACATC
>CAYZBB010000053.1:32757-36132 GCA_964476495.1 uncultured Actinomycetes bacterium
CGATTCCGGCAAGACCCCCGGCACCGACCTGCGGGAGGGTGTGCGCACGTTGCCCGTGCTGCACACCCTGGCCGACCCGGCGGCCGACCCCCGGCTGCGTGAACTGGTCACCGGCCCCATCCGGTCGGAGCAGGAGCTGGCCGAGGCGGTCGCACTGCTGTCCGCGTCACCGGGTATGGCGACCGCTCGCCGCACGCTCACCGACTACGCCGACGCCGCGGCCGCAGAGCTGGCCCTCCTGCCGGACTGCCCGGCCAGGGATGCGCTGTCCTCCCTGGTCCGGTACGTCAGGGACCGCACTCGCTGACCGGCTCAGACCCCCGAGGAACGCTGATCAAAGCGGCGCCGACCCCGCCGGCCTGCGTGGCTGAACGCGGGTTTGGTCAGCGAAGGGTCGCACGGCTCCCGCGCGGCGAGAGCGGTCAGCGAGCGGCGCGGGCGGCCTCGCGGGCCCGCATACGGTCCCGCTGCTCCACGAACCGGGTGGCCTGGCCGTCCAGCTTGCCCATGAACTCGAACAGCTCGGTCCGTGCCTGTTCGCCCACGGGGCCGAAGTCGCTGCGGTCGAAGATCCTCCAGTACTTGAGCACCGGCATGATCACCGCGTCGTGGTGCAACCGGAGGTCGTAGATCCCCGCCTTGGCGATCGTCACCGAATTGCGCTGGAAGTCGGTCATGCCGGCACCGGGCATGGTGAAGCCGACCACCTCGTCCCGGATCGCGCACATGGTCTCGTCGGGCGCCCGGTCCAACGCCGCCTGAACGAGGTTGCGGTAGAAGATCATGTGCAGGTTCTCGTCCTGCGCGATGCGGCCGAGCAACTGCTCGGCGACCGGGCACCCGGTGGACGCGCCGGTGTTCCGGTGCGAGACGCGGGTCGCCAGTTCCTGGAACGAGACGTACGCGATGGCCTGCAGGAGCGACTTGTCGCCCGAGTCGTAGCCGGCCGTCATGTGTTCCATGCGCAGGTGCTCCAGCTTGACCGGATCCACACCGCGGGTCACCACCAGGTAGTCACGCAGGGCGATACCGTGCCGGCCCTCCTCCGCCGTCCACCGGCCGACCCAGTTGCCCCATGCCCCGTCCCGGCCGAACCGGGTGGCGATCTCCCGGTGGTAGGACGGCAGGTTGTCCTCGGTGAGCAGGTTGACCACCATCGCGGTCTTGGCCACTGGGTCGAGCGGGGAGTCCTCCGGTTCCCAATCCTGGCCGCCCAGGAACGCGAAGTCCCGGCCTCGGCTCCACGGAACGTAGTCGTGCGGCATCCAGTCCTTGGCGATCGCCAGATGCCGGTTCAGGTTCTCCTCGACCACGCTCTCTAACTCGTACAACAACCTCGTCTGCACGCCCTCCGGCCCGTCGGGGAGGCGGCCGCCGTTCGTGCTCATACGATCTCCAGCTATTAGGGTCGGCTAAGGCAGTGCAGTGGCCAGACTAGAGCAGGAGCGGCCGGAACGGGACGGGGCGGAAGTCCCGCGCGAGGCCCGTGATCACCTCGAGGGCCCTCCATCGAAACCGCCCCGGCGGGTAGGTCGTTCCGCCCGCCCGTCCGAACCGAGGTGGTTGCGGAGCCCCGCAGCCACCGGGCCTGCGCAGGCTCCGCGAACTCGGGCACAGCGTGCGGGCACACGGACGTCCCTTGTGCAGCGTCGGCGCACCCTCGCCGTCGAATTGACAAATCAGTTTGTCTAATCGAGACTGACAGGGTGGCTGTGGCACCGATGTTGGCACCATCGTTGGCACCGACGCTGCTCGACACCCCCGAGCGGGTGGCGTGCGTCCTGCCGGATCTTCGCCGGCGGATCCTGGACCGGCTGCGTAGACCGGCGTCGGCCGCCGAGCTCTCCAGGGAGTTCGGCATTCCCAGGCAGAAGCTCAACTACCACTTGCGTGTGCTGGAGGGTCAGCAGCTGCTCGAGCTGATCGAGTTGCGGGCCCGCCGGGGGTTCACCGAGCGCGTGCTGCGCACGGTCGGGGACGGCCTCGTGGTCGATCCTGACGTCCTGGTCGACAGCCCTTCAGTCGCCGCCGGTGATCGGTACGCGAGCGACCATCTGGTCCGTGCCGCCGGTGCCGTGGTTCGCAATGTCAGCCGGATGTCGGCACAGGCGGGGCGGAAAGGCAATCGGCTGCTCACCTTCACCCTGGAGGCCGACGTCCGGTTCGCCGCGCCGAGCGACGTGCACGACTTCACCGACGCCCTTGCCCTCGCCGTCGCCCAAGTGGTGGCGGCGCACGACACACCGGGTGGCCGGCCGTACCGGTTACTGGCGGCCGGTCATCCGGCCGTCGCGGACAACGAGGAGGAAACCGATGTCGGATCCCGGCGATGACCCGCTCCCGGTCATCGAGGTGACGGTCGCGGCTCCCATCGAGGACGTCTGGCGGGCCCTGCGCGAGCGCGACCAGCTGCGCAACTGGCACGGTTGGGACTACACCGCGCCGGACGGCACCGACGGGTTGGACGCCGAGATCGGGGTGATCTACTTCAACCACGCCGTGACCGAGGAACCGCCGACCCGGCTGTCCCTTGGCACCGACGTCTTCGACCTGACCGAGACCGACCATGGTGTCCGGGTCCGGATCACCCGGTCGCCGCGGGGGGCGAACCCCGACTGGGATGCGTATTACGACGACATCACCGAGGGCTGGCGGACGTTCCTGCAGCAGCTGAAGTGGGCCCTCGAACGCCACCCGGGCCAGGAACGGGTGACCCACTTCACCGCCGGCACGCCCCACGCCCCGGGGTCGGTCGTGGGGCGACTCGGCCTGACCGATGTCGCCGCCAGGCCGGTCGGCAGCCCGTACCACGTCAGCCTTCCGGCGGGCGTCGAGATCTCCGGGACGGTGTTCTTCCGCACCGAGCACCAGCTCGGCCTGACCGTGAACGAGTGGGGCGACGGGCTGCTGGTGGCGGCCGATTCACCGGCGGCCGCGCACCGGCCGGTCGCCGGGTCGTCGGCGATCCTGAGCACCTACGGTCTGCGCGAGACCGAGCTCGTCGAGCTGCGGGTGACCTGGGACCGCTGGTGGGACAGCGAATTCGAGCCGGTCTCGCTACCCGGCGAGGCGCCCGCGGGGTCCTGACCCGCAGCGGCCGCCACCGCCACCGCCACCGCAGCATCCGTTTGCCTCTTTCGGCCCCTCCGCGGCCGGGTTCGGGGCCGAATGTGGCAAATCGACGCAGACAGGAACGGCCCGGCGACCCCGGTCGGGGATCGCCGGGCCGTTCCCGGTTGCGCCTGAGGTGTCAGGCGGGCTGGTGCTCGCGCGGGACGCGCTCGGACATCCGCAGGTCGTCGGGGCCGATCGGGCCGGTCGGCTGCAGCGGCCGGGCGATCAGGTAGCGCACGTAGGCGTACGGCGTGAAGAAGC
>CAYZBB010000054.1:0-35958 GCA_964476495.1 uncultured Actinomycetes bacterium
TCACCCCAGGTTGACAGAGAGGGTCAAGCAGTCGCGACTACACATGGAGGATTTCAGGGCATTCGCCGAGCACGGGAGAGACGTCCGAGAAACAAACGACTGACCGGATGAACCGCACGTCGAGCTGTCGATAGCCTGCCGCGAAGTACTCGTGTGACTGTGTTTCAGCCCCTCGCAGCGCGGACAAGCGCAGGTCACAAGCACGCTAATCCGGCAGCTTACGACTGTGTTCGGTTCCTACTCATCCGCAGCGGCTCGATGATTCTTCGCGTTGACCGCCTCCATGAGCCCGTCAGAGCAGGTGACGTAGTGCTGGTCGCGCCGCAGAGTATCTGCGGATACGAGCCAGAGGGCGACGCAACGGTGACGACCTTGGCAGTTGACCCCGACTACCTCATCGAGCATCTGTTCTGGCAGCACCTCGACCTGGTCCCTGACCGTGACGCGGCCCGCGACCTCGCCGCCAAGCTCTACCCCGATCCAGTGCAGGTGCTGCGTCTCGGAGAGCGAGAGGTCGAACGGCTGGGGCCAACTCTCGATGAACTCGTCACTCTGACGACGACGGGTCAGAGCGCGGCAGGGTACTTCCACGTCCACGGGCTCCTGTTCGCCGTGCTCGAAGCGATCACCCCTCATGTCCATCATGCGGCTGTCGAGACTCCGCCGCTCACATCGCGGGAGCGAGCCGTGCGGGTCGCGTCTCCCCGGTGGCGGGCGTTCCGGCCCGTCCGCCGCGAGGCCGCGCAAGCGGCGGCGTTGATGCACAGGGACATTGCGAAGCGGTGGTGGCTGGCAGACCTCGCCGTGACATGTATGTCTCGCTTTCACCGAGCCAGCTCTGCCGGGTGTTTTCCGAGGCGTTCGGGGTGAGCCCGCTGAGGTATCTCACGATCCTCCGCGTGCAGCAGATGGCTCGCCTGCTGCGCACGACCGACATGACGATGCGGCAGATATGCCCACTGGTGGGCTGGAAGAACTCCACACACCCGCCGCATCACTTCCGCCGCTACATGGGCGTCAGCCCCTCCGCGTACCGCCGCTACGGGCCACCCACCGCCAGCCGTAACGGGCCAGGTATCGGGGTCGCGCAAGCGACGCACGATGCCGAACGCGAGGCATGACGTGGAGGCGGCGGGCGCGTTCCCGACGCTAACTCCGTGTCTTCGCCCACACCGTGCCCCGATGCACCCCGAACCGGCGCGCAAGGGCAAGCACGCTCACCCCTTGCCCGCGGGCTGTTCGCATAGCGTCCACTTCCTCGTCCGTGAGCCGTGTTCGAGGTCGTTTCCTTGGTTCCGCCGACGCCCCGATCAGCGGGTCATCCGACTCCCCAGCTAGGTCGGCATCCCCGTGGATGCCTTGATTCCATGCGGAAACCAGCCTCTCAACCCGAGGTCGCCTGTTCCCGCAACGCTCCATTGCTTCCACCATTTGGTCGAAGTTCCAGCCCTGCCCCGGCACCATGACCGCCGACATGCGCCAAGCGCTCACTGAACGACGCGACCTCATCGAAGCCCGCGCCAACGTGATCCTCGATCAAGCTCTGAACGACGGCGAGAACTGGACGACCGCGCTCGGCCGGGCACGCGACCTATCCCACGACCGAGAGACGACCCGGAGCTGCCCACACGACGAGAAGCGCAGGGCGGGCGCTCTGATCCAGACCCTCTTGCGCGACGCGGTTTCGCTAGTAGGTGTCGAACTCGACATCCACGGTCGACGCGCCCCGCCGCGGGGCTATCTGCTCAGCTTCGGCCTCTAACGATGTCTTGTCTCGGGTGGGCAGAGAGCCGAAAGTCTTGATGCTGATGGTCAGGTTCCGCCCGCTCTTGCGCGGACGCCAGACGCCGACAATCTCGCCGTCCACGAGGACCGCGCCGGGATCACCGACCGGCTTCCACACATCCCGGTGGTACTTCTTGTCAACGATCGTGTCCCGGTCACGCGACTGCGTGTAGGGGTCGCGGGGCGGGAGCAGTCGTGCCCCTTTCGGTGTCGGCGGCGACTGCAACGCCTTCAGATCGTCCGTGAGAATCCACGTCTTGCGGTCGAAGTCGACCTGCGTCATCTCATCCTCGATCAGGCTCCACCAGGGGCCGGCGTCACCGGCGCGAACCCCCACCCACGCAGCGAAGTCGGCGCGCGTGGAGGGTCCGTAGCAACGCAGGTAGCGGCGAAGCAGCTCGGCGCGCGCGCCCTTGGGATCGCTGTTCGGGATCGGGTTTCCCAACCACTCGTCGACCAGGACGAAAGGCGCCTTGTTCCCGTCTCGCGGGGCGAAGCAGGCGACCCGCCGCAAGGTGAGGATGCGGATGCAGAAGTGTACGACGGCTTCTCCGAGCGGCTGGCCGGCGGCGTACGGACCTTCTCGCTCCCAGGTCTCGCGTTGCTTCTTCGACAGCTTGCCGGCGACCCGCTCGGCGAGTTCCACGCCGAGTTCGTCAATGGCGAGCCGGCGCCCGGTCAAGACATCGCCAATCTCGGCGCCGGTCAGGTCAACGGTCTCGGTGAGGCTGAGGCCGAGCTGGTCCACCGCCGGCCCCGCGCCGAGGATGAACTGGCGCATCGCCTCCTCCGTGGGCGGGAGGACGCCGGTGGTGAAGACCGGTGCGTCAGCGGTCGGGAAGTAGAACGGCGCCCCGCGCATGCACCAGCTCTGCAACAGGCTCTTGTCCTTCGCGACTACTTCGTTCAGCCGTTCCTGGGTGACGTTCCGCACTCGGGCGTGCAAGGCCAGCAGCGCCGACCCGGGTGGGCTGTTCTGGACGCCGCACCTCCCAGCCGCATCGAGCAGGCCGTGCTCGTCGGAGCGTTCGGTGAGGTGCTGGGCATGGAGACGGAACGCGATCACGTCACCTCTCGAAACCCTCACCACCACCACCACCTCATCGGCCGCAGCGTCCGCACCCACTACTACCTGCGGCGCTACCTGCCCACCAACCATCGGCGGTGCCCACGTGTGTGGAGCTTGCCATGACGTGCACGATCTTCGCGTGCGTGAACGCCACCGGCCGGGTCCGCATCGACTCGATCATTGCGGACCGTCGAGATCTCTCCGCCACGACCTTGGTCCAGGAACACACCGAGGCCGCCCATCGGCAGCGTGGCGCACCAAGGTCGTCGGCACGCTGACGTGCGGCCCGTGTGCTCCGGGCCACGAGTTGGTGTTGAGGGCAGTCATGGCCGACGGCTCGGGCGGATCACGGCTGAATGACGTACTTGCCTCGCAGGCCACCTTGGGCGACGGCCTTGTGCGCCTCGGCTGCCTTGGCCAGGGGGACGACCGCCTCGACCCGGGTGGGCAGCTCGCGATCTGCCGCGCGGGTCAAGAGCTCGGTCAGCACGCCTGTGTCGACCTTCGTGACCAGCACCTCGATGCGGACGCCCCGCTACGCGTCCGGACGGGCACTCGGCTGCACACCGACGAATACGCCTCCGTCGCGGACCAGGGCCAGGCTGCGCTCCTGAAGGGCGCCGGCGTCGGCGACGGCGTCCCAGCCGGTGCTGGGAGCGGCGGTGAAGTCGGAGCCCCAGCCGCAAACGAATGCCTCGTCACCCGTCCTGGCCCAGCCGGTGACCTGCCATCCACGCTCTGGCGCAAGAGCGATCAGGAGTCCGCCGACCGAGCCCGCGGCCCCAGTCACCAGCAGCCGGTCATTCGGTGCGGTCGGGTTGCCCAGGAGGTCGAGGATCTGCATCGCGGCCAGGCCGTTCAGCGGCACAGTGGAGGCCGCCACGAGATCAAGACCGTCAGGAACGACAGCCAGGTCGTCAGCGGGGACGATCAGCCGTTCGGCGTAGGTGCTGACGTCACGGTCGAAACCCGGAACCATCCCGGCAACCCGCAGCCCGACCGGCACGTCGACGCCCGGGCCCACCGCGTCCACGATGCCAGCGAACTCCCACCCCAATCCAGTCCAGGCGTACTGACCGATCAGACCCATCGCATGGAAGCGGCCACTGGCCACCCCTAGGTCCACGGGGTTGACCGGCGCTGCCTTCACCGACACCCGAACCTGACCAGGACCGGGCTCGGCCAGTGGAACATCGACGACCTGGATCGGTGAGGTTCCACCCGGGACCCTGACAACTGCGGCGCGGAACGTGTGACCTGTCTGCTCGCTCATGCCCTCCAGCGTTCCCGTGTTAGCTCTCCAGCAGCTAGTAGGTACCCAATAGTGCCTATGTATCCATGAGTCTCAGGGAGTGCCGGCGATGCCTACCCAGACGGCCGAACAACAGCGGATCCACGCCGGCCTGGAGTTCGATGCCTTCCTCCGGGAGTGCCCGAGCCGCCAACTCCTCGACCGGATCTCGAACAAGTGGGTGACCCTCGTCCTGGCGGCCATGGGCGCCGACGGGCCTCATCCACCGGGAACCCCCGTCGGGCCTCCCCGTGCCATGCGGTTCTCCGAGCTCTCCCGCCGCCTCGCCGGGGTGAGCCAGAAGATGCTCACCCAGACCCTCCGGTCCCTCGAGCGCGACGGGATGCTGACACGTAGCGTCGAGCCCACCGTGCCGGTCACCGTGACGTATGAGCTCACGCCACTGGGACTCTCGCTCCACTTCCTCATGCGCGAGGTCAAGAGCTGGGCAGAGGCCCACATGAGCGACGTTCTCGCGCACCGTGCGGCCTACGATGCGCGACCGCCTGTCCCAGGCTCGTCAGGTTCTCACTCGAGGTCACCGGCCTGACGCACTTGCCACTCTCGTCAGCCGGTGGGGTATCGGCTCTCCATCCGATCTGGCCATCCACTGCGTGCAGCGGAAACTGGGCGTTGGCCGGGGATCGACCACGTCCACGCGCCGGCCACATCCACACCGCGTTGACCGACCGGTACTTCGAGGGTCGGCTGTCCGCACCCGGCTGACCCCTTGCACAACCGCCCCGACGAACCAAGCCCGCCCGGCAGTCGCTTGGATGTCCAGCACCGAATGCGTTCGCTCGTCGTGCATCACCCTTCGGTCTGCTTGGCCGGCCGCGCAAGCTTGCCGATGGCAGGGTCGCGGACACCGGATAGTCGGAGATCCGCCGGCACCGGAATTCACCTGACCGGGTGTCCGGCCGCAGGTCTGTGCCCGCTGACACGCCAATTCATCCGTTCCTGGGGGCGTCAGCTCGCCCGATCGAGGGATTGCGGATTCATCGGACGATCCGGAAGGCTGGGAAACCTTGCCGCTCAACTATGAGTGTGGTGTTTCCGCAGGTTAATGGGGGATTGTTGTGGATCAACGGCGCCGCGCGCTCATTGTCGTCACGATGACTGTGGCTCTGACATTGCTATCGACGGCAATGGGATGGGCCGCGTCGACGATCACGCGGTGGTCAGGTGAAAACCGGTATATCACCTCTGCCGTCATTTCCCAGAAGGCTTTCAGCCCGGGTGTGCCGGTGGCGTTCATCGCCAGCGGACGTGAATACCCCGACGCCCTGTCGGGCGCTCCTGTGGCGGGCGACGCGGGCGGGCCGGTGCTGCTGTCGGAACGGGACTCGTTGAGTGACGCGGTGCGGGCCGAATTGACGCGTCTCAATCCGGCGAAGATCGTCATCCTGGGCGGGCCGGTCGCCATCGCGGAATCGGTAGCGGTCGAGCTGGATGGATACACCACCGGTGACATCCTGCGGTGGTCTGGACCTGACCGTTACGCGACATCGGCAGCGATCTCGGCGTCGCATTTCGCTCCCGGAGTGTCCCGGGCGTTCGTCGCCAGCGGCCGCGCCTTTCCCGACGCATTGTCCGGTGCCGCAGCGGCGGGCTGTTCGGCGAACCCGGTGCTGCTGACCGACCCGGCCGGGCTGAGCTCGGAGGTCACGGCCGAGCTCACCCGGTTGGCACCGGACGAGATCGTCGTCCTGGGCGGCGCTGCCGCGGTCAGCGACTCGGTGCTGGTGCAGCTCGACCCGCTCACGACGGGTCCGGTGACCCGGGTCGCCGGCGACAACCGTTACGCCACCTCAGCTGCCATCGCCACGAAGTACTTCGCCGGCGCACCTGTCGCCTACCTGGCCAGCGGCCAGGACTTCCCCGACGCGCTCTCCGGGGCGGCCGTGGCGGGGAACGCCGACCGCGGCTGTGGTCCGATCCTGCTGGCCGCCGGGACCGGCGTCTCGAATGAGGTTCGCAACGAGTTGGTGGCATCGGATCCCGCCGAAATCATCGTGCTCGGCGGGCCGAATGCGGTCAGCGAAGCGACGGCGCAGCAGGCAGCGAACCCGGCCGTCCAGCCGCAGTCTCCGTCGCCGGCCCAGCCGCAGCCTTCGCCGGCCGTCCAGCCGCGGCCTGCGTCGCCCGACCTCGACTGCAAGGACTTCGCCTCCGTCGAAGAAGCACAGGTCACGTACGACTACTGGGTTCAGCAGGGCCGGGGGGACGTCCACGGACTCGACGCCGACCACGACGGGCGGGTCTGCGAGCGTGGTGTCTGACCGGAAGCTCCACGAACGGCCAGCAGGTCAACTCAACACCGAACGACGGTTTGGCGAGTCCAAGACGGTTCTATGGAGGTTCCATGCTGGTGCGGAGCAGAGGAGCCGCCATCTGCGCTGCGGCCGGGTTGGTCATGGTGCTACTGCCCGCTCCGGCGTTCGCCGACACGACGAAACTTCCCGCTGGGGAATTTCGAATCGAAGGTGCGAACCGGTTCGAGACATCGGTGGCGATCTCGAGGAGTTCGTTCACCGGGCCACATCCTCGGGGGAACTGCCCCGGTCGGGGCCGAGGTGGAAACTGAACTTGGCAACACGGCGACTCCGTCGTGCGCCTGGCTGGCCAGAACCGTTACGAGACCGCGGTAGCCGTGTCCAATCACATCACCACGGCCGACGGCAGCCACGTACCGGGCTATCAACGATGCGGAACCCTGTGCGGGGAACCGCCCACGTCCGGGGAGGTTCAATATGCCCATGCGTGCGAGGACGGCAGTATTCCCGCAGAGGAATGCCGCGACTCTGACGTCGACGAGATACTCGCCTGGGTTGAGCGCTACCACCGTTGACGCCACCAACCGGCTTCGATGTGCGGGGCCGCGACGCTCGGGCTGACCGTGACCGCCTGGTCGCCGCTGGCAGGCGAGGTGCTGTCGGGGAGTTCACCCGGACGACCCCCGAGCGCGACCCGGGCGCGAGTGTTGAACGGCTCTGTGGATGGCGACGACGGACGGGGTACCGTCCCCGGGTGTGTTCCTGAGCGTGGGTGGGCGCCGTGACTGAGTCCGGTGCTCGGCACCGTCGGTGTGACGGGCATCGGAAGTGGACAACGGCTCCGGCTGCGCTGTCCAGCAAGACCGTCAACGGCGCCGAGTGGTGATGAGGATGAAAGCGGAGTGGCGATGAGGATGGAAACTGCTTGGCACGTGCGCGATCTGGTCTACCGGACGTTCGCCGCCGAGGGCCGTGCGCCCTCTGTCGGCGAACTCGCCAGAAGGACCGGGGGCGATGTCGAATCGACGCGCGCGCTCCTGCATGAGCTCGCCGACGATCATGCGCTGGTTCTCGCGCTGGACGGCGACGCCATCCGTATGGCGCACCCATTCACCGCGGCGCCTATGGCGTTCGTCGTGACGCCGCTCGACGGCCATGACGATCGGCGCTGGTGGGGCGGGTGCGCATGGGACTCGTTCGGCATCAGCGCTGCCTTGCAGCTGGACGTGCGGATCGACACGGCCTGCCCGCTTTGCGGATCTCGGCTCTCCTACGACACCGGGCCGTCGACCGAGCCGCCCGCACAGCTTGCCGTGCGATTTCCGCGTCCGGCGTCGCAGTGGTGGGACGACGTGGTCGGCACGTGCACCATGATCCGAACATTCTGCGACCGTACCCACGCCGAGCAATGGACGAGCCAGAATGCTTCCAACACCGGGTATGTCGCTGATGCAGTTTAGGTCTGGCGGCTGGCCGGTCCTTGGTACGGGGATCGGCTCGACCCGGACTTCCGGCCGCACACCCGCGAACACAACCAGTCTCTGCTGGAGCAGTGTGGTCTCACGGGCCCCTTCTGGCGCCTGCCGTAGCTCCCAGGGCGGTCACTGACGCTGTTCGACCGGACCTGATCGAGACCAGGACGTTCGGCTCGCGGGTGTGGTCCACGAGCGCTACCGGCGCATCCGTGATAAGTCGAACTGATGACTGCCGATTCCCCCTCGCCGGCGGAGCGCGGTGTCCCACCGGTGCTCGAGCTCGGGTTGGACACGTTCGGTGAACGTACGCGTGACGAGGACGGCACCCCGGTGCCCTATGGGCAGGTGATCCGCAACGTCGTGCAGGAGGCACTTCTGGCCGACCGGATCGGTGTCGACTTCATCGGGCTGGGTGAGCATCACCGCGACGACTTCGCGATCAGTGCGCCGGATGTCGTTCTCGCGGCGATCGCGACCCGGACGGAGCGGATCAAACTGGGCACCGCGGTCACCGTGCTGTCCAGTGACGACCCGATCCGGGTGATCGAGCGGTTCAACACCCTTGACGCGCTGTCGAACGGGCGCGCCGAGGTGATCCTGGGCCGTGGATCGTTCACCGAGTCCTTTCCGCTGTTCGGCTTCGACCTCGCCGACTACGAGATGCTCTTCAACGAGAAGCTGTCCATCTTCACGCAGGCCCGGGTCGGAGAGCCGGTCACCTGGAGCGGATCCCACCGCCCACCACTGCAGAACCAGCGCATCTACCCCGCCAACGAAAGGCCTGCAGGCCTGGTCGCCTGGATCGGCGTCGGGGGATCGCCCGAATCGGTGATTCGATCGGTGCAGACCGGGATTCCGATGATGCTGGCAATCATCGGTGGCGACCCGGCGCGCTTCGGGCCCTACGTCGATCTCTATCACCACGCGCAGCGCGAACTCGGAGTCGGGCCCATGCCGCTCGGCACGCACTCGCCCGGCTATGTCGCCGACACCGACGCGCAGGCCGTCGAACAGTTGTGGCCGCACTACCGGGCGCACCGCGACCGTATCGGTCGCGATCGTGGCTGGCCACCGGTCACCCGCAGGGACTACGAGGCCGAGATCGCCGACGGGTCCCTGTATGTCGGATCTCCCGACACCGTGGCGGCGAAGGTCGCCCGGACCGTCCGCCTGCTCGGCCTGGACCGGTTCGACCTGAAGTACTCCCATGGCACCCTCGCCCACGAGAGGCTGATGCACAGCATCGACCTGTACGGGAACCAGGTCATCCCACGGGTGCGCGAGATCCTCGCCGGCGAACCGATCGAGTCGTCCGCCGAAGCCTGAACGATCAGGCCAGCTGCGCGACCGCACGCCCGCGGTCGGTGATGGTGATCGTCCTTCCGGCCGCGGCGTCGGCGACGACCGCAGAGGCGTTCTGCTTCAGTGCCCGGATACCCACCTCGCTCATAAGTGCTTCACATGTAGTACAGCGGGTCTCGGGCGTGGAGATCGGGGCCGGCCGGTCGAGGTACCTGACCCACTGCAACGACGCCGCCTGGTGGTGTCAGCCGGGGACGATGACCAGACGGGTGCCGCGCAGGTCGGTTCGGGTCCACGCCTGCTCGATCCGGCTCAGCGGCATGGTGGTGACATCGATGGTGAGCCGGCCGGTGCGCACCCAGTCGAAGACCTGCTGGGAGGCGGCGGCGATGCCGGCCGTCATGTTGCGCGCGCCGCCGTAGATCTCCAGGCCTGAGGTCCGGAGCGCGTCGCCGGTGAGTTGGATTCCGTGGCCGGCAGATTCGCCGATCTGTACGAGGCGGGTGGGTTTGTTCGGTATGGCGAAGCTGTCGGGAATCAGTGCTCGGGTCAGCAGCTCGGTGGGTCGACCCCAGAGGTAGTCGAGCACGACGTCATAACCGTCGGCAGCCTGATCGTGGAAGGCCTGCACCAGGTCGGCATCGTCGACGGCGGTGTTGATCACGGCGTCGGCACCGAGCGCGGCCACCTCGGCGAGGGCGGCCTCGTCCCGGCCGACGGCGACGATCCGTCCGGCGTCGAGCAGCCGGGCGATCTTGACCGCCAGCCGCCCGGCGACGCCGGTGGCGCCCTGAATCAGCACGGTCTCCCCGGCGACCATCCCGGCGGCGGTCTGCATGGTCATGGCAGTGATCGCGGACGACAGCGCCGCAACGATCGACGGTTCGATCCCTTCCGGGAGCAGTGCCGTGTGGCCGGCGGGTACGGCCGCGTACTCGGCCAGCGTGCCGTACGGCGGGGTGACGCCGCCGAATCCGACAAGGGTGCCGTCCGGGCGCCGGCCGACGCCGTCGAAGCACGGGATCGCCGGCAGGGCGGCCTGGAACGGGCCCGCGGTGTAGTGGGTGCCGGCAACGATCGCCCGGTCGACATTCTCGATGGCGACCGCCTCGACGGTCAGCAGTGCCTGCCCCGGCTCGACGACGGGATCCGGAAAGTCCCGGTACCGCGGAACGCCCCCCGGGTGGTCCACGACGGCTGCCTTCACGTCTGCCTCCGCTCTTACAGTGTTAGAGCCCTAGGCTCTGTCTAACACCGTAAGAGCGATGCTGCAAGGAGAATTCGTGGCGCTGAATCGGCAGCGGATCATCGACGAGGCCCTGCGGTTGGTCGACGACGAGGGCCTGGACGCGCTGAGCCTGCGCACCCTGGCCGGGCGCCTGCATGTGCGGGCACCCACCCTCTACTGGCACATCGCAAGCAAGGCCGAGCTTCTCGATGCGCTCGCGGATGCCATCATGGACGACGCCCTCCGGACGATCCCCACCGCCGGTCCCGACGACAACTGGGCGGAATGGTTGCTGACCGCTCTCGTCGAACTGCGCGGGGCCATGCTCCGGCATCGCGACGGAGCCCGGGTCGTTTCCGGGGCCCGGCTGTCGTCCCGACGCGGCGACTTCTCCGAACTCGCCATGTCCACCCTGGTCGCCCACGGAGTGGAACTGCACCGGGCCCGGTTGCAGGTGCTGGCCGGGGAACGCTGCACCGTCGGATACGTCCTGGAGGAGCAGGGGCCCGCGGACGAAAGCCGCCAATTGCCTGACGTGGACGAGATCAGACGGCGCTTCCCGGTCGCGACCCGCGCGATCACCGAGTACTTCTCGGCGGGCCGTGGCTCGGACGACCTCTACCGGGACATCATGCGGCTCATCCTCGGCCTTCCGCCGCAGTCCTGAACCGGCGGCAGGGCCAGATGGCGCGACAGCCTTGGCCAGCAGATAGACTAAGTGCTTAGCTAATGGAGGTGGATCATGTCGGCCGAACCCGCGCACTTCAATATGCACGATGCCAAGACCCACCTTTCCCGCATCATCGAGCGGGTCGAGCGCGGTGAAGAAGTGATCATCGACCGCGCCGGCACGCCCGTGGCCAGGATCGTGCCGTTGGTTCGCCGGGTCGACCGCGCCGGGATCGGATCGCTGGCCGGGCAACTGGATCTGACCGGTGATTGGGACTCCCCGCAGACCAACGCCGAGATCGCCGCCCGCTTCGGCATCCCGAGGTGAGACTGCTGCTGGACACCCACGTCGTGTTGTGGGGGATCACCGCCGATCCGACTCTCGACGCCGAGTTCCTTGCCCGCCTCCGGCACGATCCCGACATCGTGCTGAGCCCGGTCTCGCTGTGGGAGATCACCATCAAGCAGGCGCTCGGCAAGCTCGGTGGCCCGGCCGATCTCGCCGAGCGGATCCTGGACCTCGGGTTCGGGGAGCTGCCGGTGACCCATCGACACGCGATCGAGGCAGGTCGGCTGCCACCGCACCACCGAGATCCGTTCGACCGGATGTTGATCGCGCAAGCCACGGTCGATGACCTGACCCTGGTCACTCGGGACCCCGACATCCGCCGCTACGACGTCGATCTGTTGGTGGTGTAGCCGGGTCGGGACGGCAGGATACGGGTCGACCTCGCCGAGCCCGGGTGATTCGCCGGTTGTGCTACTGGTCGGCCCAGGCGCGGCGATGATCATTGGCTATCGGAGGTACCCGTCGGGTGCGCCGAACCAGGCAGTGACGGACCCGACTGGCATCCTGGGTTCCGACGGAACGGCAGGACGGGGTCGCAGGTGCTCGTTGTTCATGCGCTGTGGCGGCGGGACCCGGAGGGTGGGCCCGGACGGGTGGCCCTGTGGGCCGAGGACTCCTCGGTGCCTCTCTCGCCCCGACGGCCGGGCCGGGCGCCCAAGGTGGCGACGCACCCCTTCGCCGCGTCTCACGAGCAGCTGGCCGAGCTGGGCATCGGTGACGGCAAGGCCACCACGGCCACCATCGGGCTGCCGGCCCGGGGTGGCCGACCGCTGGATTCGCCGCAACTGATCCGCGACGATGTCACTGAGGTAGCAGGCACTCTCAGTGTGCGGCAGTGGCAGGTTGCCGTCATCGAGAACGATGCCGACCGCGCCGCCGAGGTGCTGGCCAGGTTGGCCGCCGCCGACGTGGCCGTGCCCGCCGCATCGAGCAGCCACCTGGCCGAGCTGGTCCGCTTCGCGAACGATCTGGTCGCCCGCGGGCGGTTGCTGCCCGGCGTGCAGACCGAACCGCCTCGCGCGGTGTGGCGGCCCGTGTTGACCGGCCCGGACGCGGCCTGGGCCCGGTCGCTGGCCGTCGCCATGCCGCCGGCTCTGGCGGCGGCCGAACCGGACGCGCGGTTGGCCGTATGGGCCGATGCGATGGACAGCCTGGTGGATGCCGTCGCACGCGGCACCCTGGGCCGCGCCCGGCTGGGCACCGGCCGGGTCGGGGACCCCGTCACCCGCGCCTGGATGGCCGCGCTGACAGGAGCGGAACGGCGGTTCAACGCCTCCGGCACCGAGGTCGCGACCCTGGCCCGAGCGCTCGGCGAATGGCAGCGTGACGTCGTCTCCGGCCCGGTCCGGGCGTGCTTCCGGCTGGTCGAGCCGACCGATCCCGACGACGAGAGCTGGCAGGTCCGCTTCGGGCTCCAGGCCAGCGACGAACCGAGTCTGGTCGTCGACGCCGACGCGGTCTGGCGAGCCCGCGGCCCGCTGCCCGCGCTGGCCCGGCAGCTGGACTCGCCCCAGGAGACGATGCTGACCGAGTTGGGCAAGGCCCGCCGGGTCTATCCGGAGCTGGACGAGGCCCTGCGCTCGCCCCGACCCGCGACCCTGCCGTTGGACATCACCGCGGCGCACGGCTTCCTGAAGACCGCGGCGCCGGCCCTGGCCACCGCCGGGTTCGGTGTGCAGCTGCCCGGTTGGTGGACCAGACCGTCATCCCGCCTGGGGATCCGGATCACCGCCCGCACACCGCCGCAGCCGGGGCTGGTGGCCGGGGGATCGAGCAAGCTCGGCTTCGCGTCGATCGCCGAGTTCCGGCACGAACTGGCCGTCGCCGGGCAGGTGCTCACCGCCGAGGAACTCACGGCGTTGGCCGCGTTGAAGTCCCCGCTGGTGCGGCTGCGTGGGCAGTGGATCGAGCTGGATCCCCGCCGGCTGGCCGCCGGCCTGCGACTCGTCGGCCGCACCGGAACCACCACCGTCGGCGATCTGCTGCGGCTCGGGCTCGGCGTCGAGCAGGACGTCGATGGCCTGCCGGTCGAGAGCGTCGAGGCCGACGGCTGGCTCGGCGACCTGCTATCCGGGGACGTCGAACGCCGGCTGGAGCCGGTCAAGGTGCCCGGGTCGTTCACCGGTCGGCTGCGGCCCTACCAGGAACGCGGGCTGGCCTGGCTCGACTTCCTGCACCGCGCAGGCCTCGGCGGGCTGCTCGCCGACGACATGGGCCTGGGCAAGACGGTCCAGCTGCTTGCCCTGCTGGCGCACTCGTCGCGGCAGGATCCCGATGCCGGGCCCAGCCTGCTGATCGGACCGATGTCGCTGGTCGGCAACTGGCAGCGGGAGGCCACCAGGTTCACCCCCGAGCTGCGGGTGCACGTCCACCACGGGGCGGAACGCGCCCGCGGCAAGGACTTCGCCGAGGCTGTCGTCGCCAGCGACCTGGTCATCACCACCTACGCGTTGGCCGCCCGGGACGCCGCCGAGCTGCGCAAGGTCGCCTGGCGGCGGGTGATCGTGGACGAGGCGCAGGCGATCAAGAACGCCGCCACCAAGCAGGCCACCGCGATCCGCTCGCTACCCGCCGGCACCCGGATCGCCGTCACCGGCACCCCGGTGGAGAACCGGTTGGCCGACCTGTGGGCGATCTCCGAATTCGCCAACCCGGGCATGCTCGGCAGCGCCGCCACGTTCAAGCGGCGGTATGCCGAACCGATCGAGAAGCACGGCGACGATGCGGCCGCGGACCGGTTGCGCCGCTTCACCGGCCCGTTCATCCTGCGACGCGTCAAGACCGACAAGTCGATCATCAGCGACCTGCCGGACAAGCTCGAGATGGACGTGCTATGCAATCTGACCGCCGAGCAGGCCGCGCTCTACCAGGCCGTCGTCGACGACATGATGGAGCGCATCGAGAAGTCCGAGGGGATCGAGCGCCGCGGGTTGGTGCTGGCGACGATGACCAAGCTCAAGCAGGTCTGCAACCACCCCGCACAGTTCCTGCGGGACGGCAGCACGCTGCCGGGCCGGTCCGGCAAGCTGGAGCGGCTGGACGAGATTCTCGAGGAAGTCCTGGCTGTCGGCGAGAAGGCGCTGCTGTTCACCCAGTACGCCGAGTTCGGGGCGATGCTGCGCGGGCACCTGACCGGTCGGTTCGGCCGCGAGGTGCTCTTCCTGCACGGTGGTGTCGGCAAGGCCGCTCGTGACGAGATGGTCGCCCGATTCCAGGATTCCGGTCCGGGCGCACCGCCGCTCTTCGTCCTGTCGCTCAAGGCCGGCGGGACCGGGCTGACGTTGACGGCGGCCAACCACGTGGTGCACGTGGACCGCTGGTGGAATCCGGCCGTCGAGGACCAGGCCACCGACCGAGCGTTCCGGATCGGCCAGCGACGGGCCGTGCAGGTTCGAAAGTTCGTGTGCGCCGGCACGATCGAGGAGAGGATCGCCGGGATGATCAGGGACAAACGGGGTCTGGCTGCGCGCATCGTCGGCAGCGGCGAGGAGTGGCTCACCGAGCTGTCCACCGGTGCGCTTCGCGAATTGTTCGCGCTGGAGGCCGCGGCGGTGGTCGAGTGAGCCCGGGGTGGGCGGGCGGGTCGCGCGGGTACCCCGCGTCCCGGCCGCGCGCGGTCGACGGCGGGCTCAAGGCGCGCAGCACCCGCGGCGCGATCGGCTCTTCCTGGTGGTCCAAGCGCTTCCTTGCGGTGCTCGAGTCCTTCGCCTTGGGAACGCGTCTCACCCGTGGTCGGTCGTACGCTCGTAAGGGGCAGGTCATCTCGCTCGACGTTGAACCGGGCGTCGTGAACGCCACCGTGCAGGGTTCCCGGGTGCGGCCCTACCGGGTCACGATCGGGTTCGCCCCGCTACGGGAACTGGTCTGGGCCAAGGCCGAGATCGCGCTGTCCGAACAGGCCCTGCCCAGCGCCCGGCTGCTGGCCGGGGAGGTGCCGCCCGAACTGGAGGAGATCTTCGCCGACGCCGGTGCGCCGCTGTTCCCGCGGTCGGTGCGCGAGCTGGACCAGCGATGCAGCTGCCCCGATCAGCAGGTGCCGTGCAAACACCTGGCCGCGACGTTCTACCTGCTCGCCGAGGCCTTCGACGCCGATCCGTTCCTGATCCTGCACTGGCGCGGCCGGGACCCGGAGACCCTGCTCTCCCGGTTGCGTGAACTGCGCTCCGAGCCCGGCGCGACCGGTCCGGAGCCCGGCGCGGGCCGGGTTCCGGTGACCACCGGTGCCGCGCTCGCCCTGGCCGGACTGACCGACACCGCCGACGACATGGAGCGTTTCTGGTCGCCGCCGCCGTTGCCACCGCAACCCGCCGTGCTGGCCGTCGACGCCGATCTGTTGCTGCGTCAGTTGCCGCCGCCCGGACCCGTGCTGGGCGGCGAGGTGTTCGTCAAGCGACTGACGTCGGCCTACGCGCGATTCGCGGAGTAGCGATGGACGACCAGGACAAGCCCAAGGACCCACTATGACGAGTTGCTGATGGGCGGCATCGCCCGGTTCGATGCGCGGGATATGGCCCGTCCGACCATCGATGAGATGCTCGACCGGTGGAGCAAGGGTTGACACCAGGCTATTCGGACCCGCCGGCGCTGCGTTCCGCAATGCGAGCCGGGCTGGTGACCGCCATGAAGGCTCGCGACAAGGACGCCGTCAGCGCCCTGCGCGCGACGCTGGCCGCATTCGACGACGCGGAGGCGGTCGCTGTCCCCGAGGAGATCGGGCCACTGCCGGTCAGCGAGCACGTCGCCGGTGGGGCGGTCGGGCTTGGCGCCGCCGAGGTGGCCCGGCGCGAACTGACCGTCGACGATCTGCGGCGAATCCTGACGGCGCAGGTGACCGAGAGGACCGCCGAGGCCGGACGTTACGAGTCGTATGAGCAATTCGAGGCCGCCGCGCGTCTGCGCCGGGAGGCCGACGTGCTCCGCCGCTACCTGGCGGGCTGATCAGATCGCCGTCCGCAGGCCAGATTTGCGTTCGAAACGATGGATTGATGAGCCGGCCGTGCCGGGACGAGCGCGCACCTGCTCAGGGCACCCGGTAGCCGGCCGCCCGGAACAGCTCGTACCACTCCGGCCGGGTCAGCGGCAGATCCGAGCCGAGCACGGCTCCGGTGACCCGTTCGGCGTTGGTGGTTCCCAACACCACCTGCATGCCCGCCGGATGCCGGGTGATCCAGGCGGTGGCGATCGCGATCGGCGGCACGTCGTAGGCGCCGGCCAGCCTGTCGATGACGGCGTTGAGCTCCGGATACTCGGGCGAACCGAGGAACACCCCGGTGAAGAACCCGGCCTGGAACGGCGACCATGCCTGCACGGTGATCCGGTTGATCCGGCAGTAGTCCAGGATCCCGCCGCCGTCGAGCGTGGCCGACTGATCCAGCCCGGCCATGTTGGCGGTCACCCCCTGAGCGACGATCGGCGCATGGGTGACCGACAGCTGCAATTGGTTGGCCACCAGCGGCTGTCGCACCGCGGTTCGCAGCAGATCGATCTGCCGTGGGGTGTGGTTCGAGACCCCGAAGGCGCGCACCTTACCGGCCGATTCGAGTTCGTCGAACGCCCGGGCGACCTCCTCCGGTTCCACCAGGGCGTCCGGCCGGTGCAGCAGGAGCACGTCCAGATAGTCGGTCCCCAGCGCCCGCAGCGACTGCTCGGCGGAGGCCACCAGGTGTTCGTAGGAGAAGTCGAAATAGGGGCCTTCGGGCACGATTCCGGCCTTGGTCTGGATGGTGATCTCCGCCCGTTGCGACGGGGACAGCCGCATCGCCTCGGCGAAACGGCGTTCGCAGCCGTGCATCTCGGCGCCATACACGGCCGCGTGGTCGAAGAAGTCGATCCCGGCGTCCCGTGCCGCGCGGATCAGGCCGCGGATGTCGTCGTCGGCCAGGTCGGCGATCCGCATGAGACCCAGAACGACGTTGGGGGCGGTGGTGTCACCGAAGGCGATGCGCTTCACGTGGAGTCTCCTGTCGAATCATGGGTATCGAATCATCGGATGAGGCCGACCGCCAGCGCGACCACACCGATCAGCGGTGGCACCAGCTGGATGAGGGCCGCACGGCTCTTCGAGCGGTCGGACAGCATCAGCACCAGACCGGCGGCCACCATCGACCCCGCACCCGTGAACACCAGGGTCGCACCGACAGTGGTTTCCCCGACCGCCACCAACACGATGCCCAGCCCGGCCGCGATCGCCAGGAACAGGTTGTAGAAGCCCTGGTTGAAGGCGAGCGGCCTGGTCACCCGCGCCTCCTCCACGGAGGTGCCGAAGGTCCGCCTGGTGGCATCCTCCGTCCAGGCCACCGATTCCAGGTAGAAGATGTAGACGTGGATGAACGCGGCGATGCCCGCGAACAGCAGCCCGAGCACGACCACGGTGGCCTCCCTCCCACATCATGAGGTTCAGCCAAGATCACTGAAGGCGCAATCGCAACGCCTGCGACACCGCCGGGCGATGATGGGCGCATGAAGATGGGCCGGGTGTATGACGATCCGCACGACGGCACCCTGCGGGTGCTGGTCGATCGGCTCTGGCCGCGCGGGTTCCACCGCGACGATCCGCGGGTGGGCCGCTGGTTGCCGAAGGTCGCGCCGAGCAACCAGTTGCGCCGCTGGTACGGCCACGACCCGGCGAAGTCCGCCGAATTCGCCCACCGGTACGAGCAGGAGTTGAGCAGCGGTGAGCCGGCTGCGGCGTTCGACGAGCTGGCCGAGTTGGCCGCGCGGCAACCGGTGACTCTGGTGACCGCAACCCGTGAGGTCGAGCTGAGCCACCTGGTGGTGCTCGGCCGCCTGCTGGACGCGAGGGCCTCGTCATGACCACGGATTCGCGTGATCTGGCACGGCTTCGTCGCTGGGAGGACGCGGGTGGCACCTGGCGGGTGGTCGCCCGCCGACCCGATCGAGTGGTCATCTCGCTGTGCCGGTGCGACGGCGGTGAGGAGGCCGACCGGTTCGCCACCGACGACCCGTGCGTGCTCGCCCATCTTGGCGGTCGCGACAACAGCGACGAGTCGTCCCACTGACCGGGACGCCGCAGCGGGTCGGCGCGATCGTGGCATCCGTGATCAACTGGACGAATCCGGTGCATTCAGGCAGGTAGGAAGCGGCGGGCAGCGAATCGACGACCCGTTCCGGCGTGGTTCACCCCCGTGGAAACGTCGACGAGTGACACACTGCCGAGGTCATCCCGCACCCGACGAGGGTTGCTCGGTAGCCGGTCAGAGGCCTCCGTGCACCGGACTGGAGCAATCCCACCTTGAGGATCGGTGAACTGGACCTGCACGTGCATGTCCGGCCCGGCGACGGGTCGGGTCCGCCGCTGCTGATGTGCAACGGCATCGGCGCGAGCCTGCACATCCTGGATCCGCTGGTGGACGCGCTCGACCCGGCCATCGAGGTGATCCGTTTCGACCCGCCGGGTATCGGCGACTCGCCGCCGGTCGCCCTACCCTACGGGCTGCCGCAGCTGGCCGGCGTGCTCGACGAGTTGCTCGACGAGCTCGGCCACGACGAGGTCGATCTCATGGGCTACTCCTGGGGCGGGGCTCTGGCGCAGCAGTTCGTCCTCCAACGTGGTTCGCGGTGCCGCAACCTGGTGCTGGTCAGCACCAGCACGGGCGCCTGGTCGGTGCCTGGGACTCCGCACGCGTTCCGCGAGATGCTCATCCCGCGGGAGCTGGCCGACGCCGCGGACGCCGCGGTGATCGCGGAGTTCATCACCGCCGCGCCCGGCGCGGAACGGAAGCGTTCCGCATTCACCCGAGCGCATCTACCCGGCGATCTGCGCGGCTACCTGTACCAGCTGTCCGCGGTCATGTGGTGGACCAGCCTGCCGTTCCTGCCGTTGATCAGTCAGCGCACCCTCGTCGTCGGCGGCATCGACGACCCGATCGTGCCTCCCGCGAACGCGATGATCCTCGCCGGAATGATCCCCGATGCCGTCCTGACCCTGGTGCCCGGTGGCCACCTGGAGATCGTCACCTCGGCCAGTGAGCTGGGATCCCGGATCAACCGGTTCCTCGGCGACCGCGCCGGCGGGGCTGCCTGACCCTCGGATCAGCCCCTGCCCACACGGTCGAACCGGACCGGGCAACGATCGTCCCCGGCAGGCCAGCTGGTCCGAGCAGCCCGTCAGTCGTTGAGTTGCTTGGCCTTGTCGGCGACCTGATCGACGACACCGTCGACGTTGTCCGGGGTCTTGTCCTTGATCGCGTGGGCGATCTGATCGATGCGCTCGTCGGTGAGCTGCTCCTTCGCCTTGTTCACCAGATCATCGAAACCCATGGTGTTCTCCTGCCTCGGTTGTTCGCCGGAACCCTGGTCGGCCGGCGAACCGCAGGCTATGCCCGTGTCGCCGACGGCGGCAATACTCGCTGCCGTCAGTGCAGTCGGGAGCGCCAGTCCACCGGCACCTGCCCGGACGGCCCCGGTACCGGCTGGTTCGTCGGATGGTGATGGGGCGGGGCGAGGGCAGGGCCGTCGTAGAACTGGTTGTCCGAGTAGCTCCAGAACCAGCTCTCGCCGGGCTCGAAGCTCTGGATAAGCGGATGCCCGGTCGCGCGGGAATGCGCGCTGGCGTGCTGCGCGGGGGAGCTGTCGCAGCATCCGATGTGCCCGCACTGCGCGCACCGGCGCAGGTGGAACCACCAGCCGCCGGCGGCCAGGCACTCGGCGCAGCCGTTGCCGCTCGGCGTGGCGGTCGGGTCGATGCCGGGGATCCGGCTCATCAAGGTCCTCCCTCGGTGTTGATCATGGCCCGCTGCCGCCGACACGCCGACCGAATCCGCGACACGCCGATCGGCGACCGGCAGCGCCCCACTCTCAACTTCGAGCCGGGCGTGCGCGGTAGCGGTGGCACGGGGTCAGGTGGGTGGCGGGTCACAGGTCGGCCTCCACCTCGTCGGCGATGCGGCGGCCGATCTCCAGCGATGCGGTCGCCGCGGGGGACGGGGCGTTCAGCACGTGCACCTGCCGGATGCCCCGCTCGTAGTAGAAGTCGTCCACCAGCCGTCCATCCCGGTGCAACGCCTGCGCGCGCACCCCGGCGTGCGAGGGTCGAAGGCAGCCGTCCGGCAGGTCCGGCACCAGATCCCGCAACGACGCCAGGAACCGATTCTCGGACATCGACCGTGCCACCTCGTGAATGCCGGTCCGCCAGTACCGCCTGCCCAGCTTCCACAGTCCGGGCCAGGCCAGGCTGTCTGCGACGTCGCGGCGCCGCACCGCGCCCCACGTGTAACCCTCCCGGGCGAGCGCCAGCACCGCGTTGGGCCCTGCGTGTACCCCGCCGCGGATCATCCGGGTCAGGTGCACCCCGAGGAAGGGCAGCGTCGGGTCCGGCACCGGATAGATCAGGCCCTGCACCAGGTACTGCTGCTCGGGTGCCAGTTCGAAGTACTCGCCGCGGAACGGCACGATTCGCACCGCCGGTTCGAGACCGGCGAGCCGGGCCAGCCGGTCGGAATGCAGCCCCGCGCAGTTCACGAACTGCTCCGCGCGCACCTCACAGACCGCGGTGCTGAGCGTGACGCCGTCGAAACGCCCGTCCACACCGAGAATCTCGGTGTTCAACCGGACCTCGCCGCCGCCGCGTTCGATCAACGACACCAACCTGTCGCAGATCCCGACGAAGTCCACGATCCCGGTCGACTCGACGCGCAGGGCCGCCACGCACGAGACGTGCGGCTCGAACTCGCGCGCCTGTTCCGGCGAGATCAACCGAACCGGCACCCCGTTGCGCCGCCCCCGGTCGAGCAGCCGCAGCAGCGCCGGCACCTGAGCCTTCGTGGTTGCGACCACCAGCTTGCCGCAGATGTCCACTGCCACATCATGTTCCGCCGCGAAGCTACGCATCGACGAGGCTCCGGCGACGCCCAGCGTGGCCTTGAGGCTGCCCGGTGCGTAGTACAGGCCGGAGTGGATCACGCCGGAGTTGTGCCCGGTTTGGTGCCTTGCGACCTCGGATTCCTTGTCCAGCACGGTCACCGCGTGGCCGCGGCGGGTCAGTTCGTACGCCGTGGCCAGCCCGACGATGCCGGCACCGGCCACCACCACGTTCGTCACGAGCCGTCCTCGGTGGTCAGGGCATCCGGTGCGACAGGTGCGGCCGCGGTGGTCTCCGGCGGCTCGGCCAGCGGCAGCCGCACCCGGAAGCGGGTGTCCCCGGGCACCGAGATGACGGTCAGGTCGCCGTGGTGCTTGTTCACCACGATCCGCCAGGAGATGTCCAGGCCCAGGCCGGTGCCCTGGCCGACCGGCTTGGTCGTGAAGAACTGCTCGAAGATGCGTCCCTGGATCTCCGGCGGGATACCGCGCCCGGTGTCGGCGATCTCGACCGTCAGACACTCGCCGTCGGACGACGTCCGCACGGTCAGCGTGCCGTGGCCGTCCATCGCGTCCAGGGCATTGTCGATCAGGTTGGTCCACACCTGGTTGAGTTCCGCCGGGTAGGCGGGGACCTTCGGCACGCTCCGGTCGTACTCCTTGACCACCTGCACGCCGCCGAACTTCGCACCGAGCATGGTCAAGGTGCTGTCCAGCAGCTCGTGCACGTCCACGGTCCGGAAGGAGGCGCGGTCCAGCTGCGAGTACTGCTTCGCGGCGCCGACCAGCGCGGAGATCCGCGTCGTCGCGTCGTGGATCTCGTTCATCAGCAGCTCGGTCTCGACGGTGTAGTACAGCCACTTGACGGTGCCGTCGAGGCAGTCCTCAGGCACGGTGTCCGCGACCTTCTCCAGCCATGGCACGTCGATGCCCGCCTGCACGAGGGTGGGTGCGACGTCCCAGGCCCGCGGGATGTCGCGGGTTTCCATCCATTCGCCGATCCGGTCCTCGGCGTCGGCGGCCTCGATCGGTGACAGCGTCGGGGCCTTGGCGACCAGAGCGGCCGCCTCCTCCTGAAGGGCGATCAACGGTTCGAGCGCGAGGGTGTAGCGGCCGGACGCGATCAGTGCGAGCTTGTGCCGCATCCCGGCGATCCGCTCGCGCAGGGCGGCGGTCGCCCGGACCGCCGCGGACGCCGGATTGTTCAGCTCATGCGTGAGTCCGGCGGACAGCGACCCGAGCGCCAGCAGCCGCTCCCGCTGGCCGACCGCCTCGTTGGCGCTCTGCATCCCGTAGAACAGACCCTCCAGCATGTGGATCGCCATCGGGAACCAGTCGCGCATGGCCCCGGCGAACAGTGGAGCGTCGAGCACGAAGAACCGGGACGGCTCGGTCACCCGCATGCTGTTGTTGTAGGTGTCGGGGGCACGTTCGCCCAGGTAGGAGCGCCAGGCGCCGGCGTACACGCCAGGTTGGGAGGTGCGGGTGGTCTCCACGTCGTCGGGTCCGACCCGCCTGGAGAGCACGACGGTGCCCTCGATCAGTACGTAGAAGCAGGTCGCGGGAAGGCCTTCGGTGTACACCGGGCCCGGCTGGAAGACCTTGACCCAGCCGTTCTCGCACAGCCAGGCCAGCTGCTCGTCGGAGAGCTTCTCGAACAGGAACAGCGTGCGCAGCTCGTCGGGGCGGCAGCGCAGCGGCGGGTCGATCGGGGTGAGCTGATCGGTCATCGTGTCTCCAGGTACCGGTGAACCAGGGTGACGGCCATGGCGCCCTCGCCGACCGCCGAGGCGACCCGCTTGACCGAGTTGGCGCGAACGTCGCCGGCGACGAACACGCCCGGCACGCTGGTTTCCAGATGGTAGGGGTCCCGGTCGGGTTCCCAACCGGCCGGGCGCTCGCCCTCGACCACCAGGTCCGGTCCGGCGACCACGAACCCGCGGGCGTCCCGGATCGCGACGCCGTCCAGCCAGTCGGTGCAGGGTGCCGCGCCGATGAAAACGAACAGCAGGCCGGCCCCGACGTTCTCGGTCGCACCGGATGCGTTGTCGCGCAGGGTGAGTCCTTCCAGGTGGTCGCTGCCGTGACCGGCGATCACCTCGCTGCGGGTGCGGACGGTGATGTTCGCGATCCCCTCGATCTGCTTGATCAGGTAGTAGGACATCGACGCGGCCAGCGAGGCACCGCGGACCAGCATGGTCACGGACCGGGCGTACCGGCTGAAGTGCACCGCCGCCTGGCCCGCCGAGTTGGCGCCACCGACGATGTAGACCTCCCGACCCGTGCTGGCGGGCGCCTCGGACAGCGCCGAGCCGTAGAACACGCCGCGGCCGACGAACTCGTCCAGGCCGGGCGCCTCGAGCTTCCGGTAGGACACACCGGTGGCCAGGATCACCGTGTGCGCGTCGACGCTGCCGCCGTCGGCGAACCGCACGGTGCGCGCCGAGCCGTTGACCTCGACCGCGGTTGCGTCGCGTGTGGTGATCATATCGGCGCCGAACTTCAAGGCCTGCCGGCGGGCCCGCTCGGTGAGCTGCGCGCCGGACACCCCGTCCGGGAAACCCAGGTAGTTCTCGATCCGGGAGCTCTGGCCGGCCTGGCCGCCGGTGGCCAGCCGCTCCACCAGGACGGTGCGCAGGCCCTCGGACGCGCCGTAAACGGCAGCACCCAGACCCGCCGGGCCGGCACCGACGACGATGATGTCGTAGAAGTCCTTCGCCGGCGTGGTGGTCAGCCCGACCTGTTGGGCCAACTCGGAGTCGGTGGGTTCGACGAGCACCTGGCCGTCGGCGGTGATCACCACCGGCAGCTGGTTGTCGGTGACGCCCGCGGCGGCCAGCAACCGCTCACCCTCGGCGTCGTCGCACAGGAACGCCCGGAACGGCACCTGATTGCGGGCCAGGAAATCCTTGACCTCGCTGCACCGGGCGGACCAGCGGGTGGTGATCACCTTGGTCTGGGGTGGCGGCTGGTGGTCGATGCGCCGCCATTGGTCCAGCTCGTTGTCGATGACCGGGTAGAACTTCTCCTCCGGTGGGTCCCAGGGTTTGAGCAGGTAGTAGTCCAGATCCACGACGTTGATCGCGGTGATCGCGGCCTCGGTGTCGGCGTAGGCGGTGAGCAGGATCCGGCGGGCCTTCGGATAGATGTCCATGGCCCGTTCCAGGAACTGGATCCCGTCCATCTGCGGCATTCGGTGGTCGGCCAGCAGCAGGGACACCTGGTCGCCCCGCAGCTTCATCTCGTGCAGGGTGTCCAGCGCCTGCTGCCCGGAGTCCGCGCGAACGATCCGATAGTCCTTGCCGTAGCGGCGACGCAGATCGCGGGCCACCGCGCGGGACACGTTCGGGTCGTCGTCGACGGTCAGGATGGCCACCCGCGAGGCGGCCGTTGCGATGGGTGAGGCTGACGTCATCGACGTCCTTCCGGCATCGGGTCGGGACGGGTTCGAGGTTGCCACAGTTCACGCCGGAGCTGTTCAGTCCATGGCGAACACGGCTACCGTCCGGTTGGTGGAGCGCGTGCGACCGACCCCGTATTCCCCGGACGAGTGCCTGCGGCGGCTGCGTGACCTGTGCATGGCGTTGCCGGGGGTGAGCGAGCGGGTCAGCCACGGCGAGCCGTCCTGGTTCGTCAAACGGCAGTTCGTGACCCTGGCCGACCACCATCACGACGATCGGTTCGGTTTCTGGGCGGCCGCGCCGGACGGTGCGCAGGGACGCCGGCTCACCCTGGACCCCGAGCGGTTCTTTCGGCCGCCCTACGTCGGCGGCCGCGGCTGGATCGGGGTGTACCTGGACGTCGAACTGGATGGGGACGACTGGAACGACATCGCCGAGATCGTCGGTGACGCGCACGCGGTTGTGGCGCCGAAGCGGCGCGGATGATCAGGTCCTCACAGATCTTGCACACGTGTCCAGGCTGGGCGAGCGCAGGTCTGAGAACTGCTCGCGCCACGGCGCGCTTGCTCTGCCTATCGTAATTCGATAGATTCCTATCGTTGCTCGATGGAGGGATTGTCGTGGGAAGACTGACGGTGCAGGCGCTGCGCGCCGTGCTGACGGTGGTGCTCGCCGGCACCGTGTTCGTACAGGTTTCGCTGGTGTGGGCGTTGGCGACCGACCCGGAGGACGGGTCGCTCCCACTGGACATGCTGCGCCTGATCACGATCCTGGGCATGGTGTCGGCCCAGGTGGCCCTGGTCTGCGTATGGCGGCTGGTGACGATGGTGCGCCGCGGAACCGTCTTCTCCCACGCCGCCTTTCGGTACGTCGACCTGGTGATCGGCGCGATCGTGTCGGCGGCGCTGTTGTGGTTCGGGGTCACCATCCTCAATGCGCCGGGCCAGCGGGACGACCCGGGGGTCACCGTCATCATGGGCGGGGTCGGCGTGGCCATCCTCGGGGTTGCGCTCATCGTGGTCGTGCTGCGGATGCTGCTCGCGCAGGCTGTCGCGCGGGACGTCGAGGCGTCACAGCTGCGCGCCGAGTTGGACGAGGTGATCTGATGCCCATCGCCGTCGATATCGATGTGATGCTGGCCAGCAGGAAGATGTCCGTGGGCGAGCTCGCGGACCGGGTCGGGATCACCCCCGCCAACCTGGCGGTACTCAAGAACGGCCGCGCCAAGGCGGTCCGCTTCACCACGCTCGCCGCGCTCTGCGAGGTGCTCCAATGCCAGCCGGGCGACCTGTTGCGCTGGGAGCCGAAGATGCCGCCGGCGGATGACCTACTCCCGGCCGAGCCGGCCGGGCGCGGCAGAGACCACCGCCGAGGCCGATAATGCGGTTGGGCGAGGCCGGCCCGGTCGAGTTCAGGTGCGGTCCGCCCGTTCCCGGATGACCGCGTGCACGACGCTCACGTCCTGGTCGCCCAGGTCCGCGTCGGCCACGGCCCGGAACAGGTCGAGTGACACGGACGCCTGGGGCAGCGGCGTACCGGTGATCCGCGATTCGGTCTCGACGAACCCCAGGTCCTTGAGCATGTAGGCGGCCTTGCCGGTGGGGGAGTACGTCCGGAGGACCAGATTCGGGCGCTTGACCTCAAGGACTCGGCTGGCGCCGAACCCGCCCGCCAGGATGTCCAGCAGCCCGTCGACGTCGACACCGGCCGATTCGGCCAGCACGCTGGCCTCCGACAGAGCGATCAACGTTGCGGCCACCACCATCTGGTTACAGGCCTTGGCCAGCGCACCCGACCCGACCGGGCCGAGGTGCCGCACGGTCGTGCCCATCGCGGTCAGCGCCGGCCAGGCACGAGCCACGGCGTCGTCGGTGCCGCCGACCATGATCGCGAGGCTGCCCTCGGCCGCACCCTCGGTTCCCCCGGAGACCGGGGCGTCGACCACCTGCACCAGGCCACCGGTCAATGTGGCGGCGTGGTCGGCGTACTCGCGCACCGCCTGGGGCGACACCGAGGAGCACACCGCCAGCACGGTGGGGCGTCGGACCCCGGCCAGCAAGGCAGCCGGCCCGTCGGTCAGCTCACGTAGCTGCGGCAGGTCCGGCAGCATCACCATCACGACGTCGCTCGCGGCCACCAGGCCGGCAGGATCGGTTGCCACGGTTCCACCGGCCGCGGTCACCGGACCGTCCTTGCCCGCGCTGCGATTCCAGACGAGCAACCGCGCGTCGTTGGCGGCGCTGTATCTCGCCAGGTGGGTCGCCATCGGGGTGCCCATGGCACCGAGCCCGATGAATCCGTAGGTCGTCATGTCATCATCCTGACGCAACAGCCCATCTGCTGTCCATTGGAGTGAACATCTTTCCACATGTGGATTCAGGGCCGTACGCTGCAACGTGAACACTGGACCGCTAGTGTGACGGTGACAAGAACCCAAAGGAGAGTTTCGTGTCGTCAACGACCAAGGTTGCCCTCGCCACCCCGCTGGAGCCCGAACTGCGGCACCTGATCACGGACGTGGATCCGTCGGTCGAGTTGCTGGTCGACGACACACTGCTGCCGCCCCAACGCTTTCCCGGCGACCACGACGGCGACCCGGACTACGTCCGCACTCCCGGGCAGCAGGCCGCGTTCGACGAGTTGCTCGCCCGGGCCGACGTGTTCTACGGCATCCCGGACGTGAACCCGGCTCTGCTCGCCCGCTCCGTGCGGGCCAATCCCGGGCTTCGCTGGGTGCAGACGATGGCCGCGGGCGGCGGTTCCCAGGTCAAGGCGGCCGGGCTGACCGCGCAGGAGCTGGACCGGGTGCTGTTCACCACCTCGGCCGGTGTGCACGGGGCCACCCTCGCCGAGTTCGCGATGTTCGGGGTGCTCGCCGGTGCCAAGGACCTGCCCCGATTGCTCGCCCAGCAGGGGCAACGAGAGTGGACCGGTCGATGGGCGATGCGGCAGGTCCACGAGATGACGGTGCTGGTCGTGGGGTTGGGCGGGATCGGCAGGCAGACAGCGCGGCTGGCCAAGGCGCTCGGCGCGTACGTGCTCGGCACGAAACGGCAGCCGGAACCGGTCGAGCACGTCGACGAGGTCCATTCGACCGCCGACCTGGCCGATCTCGTCGGTCGGGCCGACGCCATCGTCTTCACCCTTCCCGGCACTGCGGCCACGGACGGCCTCTACGGTGCGGATCTGATCGCCTCCACCAAGCCCGGCGCGATCGTCGTCAACGTCGGCCGCGGCACCGTCATCGACGAGCCCGCGCTGGTCAAGGGCCTTGACTCCGGTCGGCTCGGGTCCGCGTTCCTGGACGTGTTCGCGGTGGAGCCGCTGCCCGTCGAGTCCCCGCTCTGGACGATGCCGCAGGTGGTGATCGCGCCGCACACGGCGGCGCTGAGCCCGCACGAGGACCGGCGGATCGCGGAACTGTTCGCGACCAACCTGCGCCTGTTCCTCGATGGGAAGGAACTGATCAATGCCGTCGACACCAAGCACTTCTACTGAGGGCTCCGGCAACGGCCGGCGCCGCTTCCGCTCCGATGGTGACGGGAGCCCGGCGCCGGCGGTGACTCGCGCGGCGGCGATCCTGGACGCGTTGGAGGGCGCCGGCGGCGAGCCGCTCGGAGTCAGCGACCTCGCCCGGTCGCTGGGCATCGCGAAGTCCTCCACGTCGCACCTGTGCCAGGCGCTGGAGGACGCCCGGTTGATCCAGCGCCGGGACAACGGCTATGTGCTCGGCCGGCGCACCATCGAACTGGCCGGCGCCTACCTGTCGGGCTTCGACGAGGTCCGCAGTTTCTACGAGCTGTGCTCCAGGACCGAGACGCTGCGCCAGCACGTGGTGCAGATCGCCATGCTCGACGGGATCGACGTGCTCTACCTGGCCAGGTACGAGGGCCGCTCCCGATTCCGGCTCGCCGCCAACATCGGCGACCGTTTCCCGGCCGCGCTGACCGCCACCGGACAGGCCCTGTTGGCCGCCCTGCCGCAGGCCGAGATCGCCAGGCGGTTCCGGGGTGTGGAGATCCCGCACCTGACGGACAGCTCGCTGTCCGGCCTGCCGGCGTTGCAGGCTCGGTTGGTCAAGGTGAGGGCGGAGGGCTACGCGTACGACGACGAGGGCGTCCACCCCGGCGTGGTTGGCCTGGCGGTCAGGCTGTCGCCCCGGCACGCCGGCGGCGCGATGCTCTCGCTCGGCGTCACCGTGCTCAAACCGCTGGCGACCGACGAAACCATGACTGCCCTGCTGGCTGAGCTGCGGTCCGTGGCCGAGGCCCTGGGCAACCCGCTCATCTTCTGAGTACCGGATCTTCCGAGTATCGGGTTCTGAGTACCGGGTCTTCTGACGACCCGGGAGATCCTGACGCGTCGTCCCGCGATCTGTGGTGCACAAACCACAAAAAGTTCGATCCACCTATTGAACACTGTTCCATAGGTGGTTAAAGTTCTGACCACCATCGGAACTCACGATGTCGGCGCCTCCCCGGGCCGACACGGCCGAGTCGCCGATCACCGCTCCCACGTCAAGGAGGACGCATGGCAGAACCCGTCGAAGACTCGGTCGAGGTCTATGAGCACATGCACGTGCCGCCCGACCAGCTTCGGAAGGCAACACTGGCCGCTTCCGTCGGCTCCGCGCTGGAGTACTACGACTTCGCCATCTATGGCACGGCTTCCGCGCTGATCTTCGGCAAGCTGTTCTTCCCGGCCTTCGGCCCCAGCCAGGCCCTGATCCTCAGCTTCGCCACCTACGCGGTGGGCTTCATCGCGCGTCCCATCGGTGGCCTGTTCTTCGGCGTGATGGGGGACAAGCTGGGCCGCAAGTGGGTGCTGATGATCACCATCCTGCTGATGGGCCTATCCTCGATGTTCGTCGGACTCCTGCCGACAGCAGAGACCATCGGCGTGTGGGCCCCGATCCTGCTGGTGTTCCTTCGGCTGTGCCAGGGCTTCGGTGCAGGCGCCGAGCAGGCCGGCGCGACCGTGCTGATGGCCGAGTACTCGCCCCCACCCAAGCGGGGATTCCTGTCCGCCCTGCCGTTCGTCGGTATCCAGGCGGGCACCCTCATCGCGGCAGGAGTCTGGGCCTACCTGGGCACCTTCCCCGACGAAGTGCTGCTCGACTGGCTCTGGCGGGTGCCGTTCCTGGCCTCCGTTCTGCTGATCGCGGTCGCCGTCTTCATCCGGCTGCGACTCAAGGAGTCGCCCACGTTCGTCGAGTTGGAGAAGCACGAGCAGATCACCGAGCATCCGCTGCCGGAGCTCTTCCGCACCGCGCGTCGTCAGGTGTTCCGCGGCATCGGCCTGCGGATGGCCGAGAACGGCGGGTCCTACTTGTTCAGCACGTTGTCGATCACCTTCGTCACATCGGCGGCGGTCGGCCTGGGCAAGTCCATCGGCCCGCTGGCCGTCGCGGTGGCCTCCGGTATCGGCATCCTGACGGTGCCGTTGGCGGGGGCGCTGTCCGACCGGTTCGGCCGCATCCCGGTGTACCGGACCGGTGCCATCTTCCTGACCGTGCTGGCCTTCCCCGCCTGGTACCTGCTGTCCCTGGGCAACCCTGCGCTCGTGGTCGTCATGGTGGTCCTGGGGGTCAGCATCGGGGTGAACACGATGCTGGGCGCGCAGTGCGCGATGTTGCCGGAACTGTTCGGCAACCGGCACCGCTATATCGGGGTCGCGGTGTCGCGCGAGTTCTCCGCGGTGATCGCGGGCGGGCTGGCTCCGCTGCTGGGTGTGTTGTTCCTGTCCATGACGGACTACGCGTGGTGGCCGCTGGGTCTGTACACGTTCGTCCTGGGCAGCATCACCCTGTTCACCACCTTCATCACCCCGGAGACCAAGGCCCGCGACCTGACCCAGATCGCGGACGCCCACCTCGATGCGGACAGGAAAGCCGTCGCATGACCCACCCCTCGTTCGACATCAGCGGGCGGATCGCGCTGGTTACCGGCTCCTCCCGCGGCATCGGCAAGGCCCTCGCGCACGGCCTTGCCGAGGCCGGGGCGGTGGTGGTGCTCAACGCCCGCAACGCGCAGGCTTTGGCGAGCACCGCCGATGAGATCCGGCAGGCGACCGGTGCCACCGTGCACGAGAGACCGTTCGATGTCACGGATCCGGCCGCGGTGGCGGCCGGCATCGCCGACATCGAGGACACGGTCGGTCCGCTCGCCATCTGCGTCAACAACGCCGGCATGCAGAAGCGGGCACCCTTTGTCGATTTCACCGACGAGGACTGGAACGCGCTGCTCGCCACCAACATCACCAGCGCCTTCCTGGTCGGGCGGGAGGTGGCCCGCCGGATGAAACCGCGCGGCGCCGGCAAGATCATCAACATCGCGTCCCTGCAGTCGGAGGTGAGCCGCCCGGGCATCGCCCCGTACGCGGCCACCAAGGGCGCGATCAAGATGCTCACCCGCGGCATGTGCGGTGACCTGGCCGGGTCCGGCATCTGCGTGAACGCCATCGGGCCCGGCTATTTCGAGACGGAGTTGACCGCGGCGCTGGTCGCGGACGAGACATTCTCCGCATGGGTGCGCGGACGCACCCCGGCGGGTCGCTGGGGCAAGGTGGAGGATCTGGTCGGGACGCTGATCTTCCTCTCGTCCGACGCGTCCGCGTTCGTCAACGGTCAGGTCGTCTACGTGGACGGCGGGATGCTGTCGGTGCTGTAGGCCGCCCGCGCGGGTTCACCCCCGCGCGGGTCGACACCCTTTCCACGGCCGCGAGATCCGTCATCGGACTGGCCGCTCACATTCTCTGAAAGGACTGTGCTGTTCATGAAAGGACTGCGTTCATGAAGGCTCTCGTGGCCCATGGGGCCGGCGATCTGCGGTTCGACGACCTGCCGGAGCCCACACCCGGGCCGGGGGAGGTCCTGATCCGCAACACGCACGGCGGCATCTGCGGCTCGGACCTGCATTACTACAAGCACGGCGCTGTGGGCGCCTTCACCCTGCGGCAGCCGCTGGTCCTCGGGCACGAAGTGGTCGGCCGGGTCGCCGAGGATCCGTCAGGAGCGATCGGCCCCGGCACCCCGGTGGCCATCCACCCGGCAACCCCGTGTGGTCAGTGCCCTGAATGCCTTGCCGGTCTCCGGAACGTCTGCCGCAATGCGCGGTACTTCGGGTCCGCGGCCAGCATGCCGCATACCCAGGGTGGTTTCTGCGAGTACATGGTGGTCCGCCAGGACCAGGTCCGGGTACTGCCGGACGGCCTGCCGCTGTCGCGGGCGGTGCTGGCCGAACCCCTTGCGGTCGGGTTGCACGCGCTGAACCGGGCCGGCGGGGTGGCCGGAGCCAAGGTTCTCGTCGGCGGATCCGGGCCGATCGGCGTCCTAGCCGCAGGTGCTGCCAAAGCTGCTGGCGCACAAGAGGTATGGACCACCGATCTGCTTGATCACCCGCTGAGGATCGCGCTCGATGTCGGCGTCGACCGCACCGTCCGAATCGGCACCGACTCCTTGCCCGACCAGTACTTCGACGTGGCCATCGAGGCTTCCGGGGCGTCCGTGGCCGTCGGTGCCACGCTGGCCGCCGTCCGGCGGCGCGGCATCATGGTCCAACTCGGCATGTTCCCGCCCGGTCCTCGCCCGGCCGAACTGTCCGCGCTGGTCGCGAAGGAGATCGACTACCGGGGTGCGTTCCGGTTCGACACCGAGTTCGACGAATCCATCGCACTGCTCGCCGGGTCCGACGCGTTGGAGCCGGCCGTCACCCACACCTTCGAATTGCTCGATGCGGTGCAGGCGATGGACGTCGCGGCCGACCCGGCCGTCTCCGGGAAGGTCGTTCTCCGGCTGTCGGAGAACTGAAGCTCCTGTGGCACCAGTGGCAGAGCCGTTGGTGCCACAGGGATCCAACCGCCGCGCTCCTCGGCGGAGTGTGACGACAACCAGGCCCCGCGAGGTCGCGGGACCGGACTACAGATCAAGGGTGTTCTTGTGACTGCTCAGCTTGATTCGGCTGCTGCTGCCGATATTTCCGTTCTGACGGCCGCGCGTGTTCCGGGTGATTGGTCGGGGGTGGATCGGCGGGCGGTGGATACGGTGCGGGTGTTGGCGGCGGATGCGGTGCAGAGGGTGGGTAATGGGCATCCGGGGACGGCGATGTCGTTGGCGCCGTTGGCGTACGTGTTGTTTCAGCGGGTGATGCGGCATGATCCGGCGGATCCGCATTGGGTGGGGCGGGATCGGTTCGTGTTGTCGGCGGGGCATTCGTCGTTGACGTTGTATATCCAGTTGTATCTGGCTGGGTTCGGGTTGGAGATCGAGGATTTGCAGGCGTTGCGGACGTGGGGGTCGTTGACGCCGGGGCATCCGGAGTATCACCACACGAAGGGGGTGGAGATCACTACGGGTCCGTTGGGTCAGGGGTTGTCCTCGGCGGTGGGGATGGCGATGGCGGCTCGTCGGGAGCGGGGGTTGTTCGATCCGGATGCGCCGGCGGGGACGTCGCCGTTCGACCATTTCATCTTTGTGATCGCTTCGGACGGGGATATCGAGGAGGGGGTGACCAGCGAGGCGTCGTCGATCGCGGGTCGGCAGCAGTTGGGGAATCTGATCGTGTTCTACGACCACAACGACATCAGCATTGAGGATGACACGAATATCGCGTTGAGTGAGGATGTGGCGGCCCGGTACCGGGCGTACGGGTGGCATGTGCAGAGCGTGCAGGGTGGGGAGAACGTCACCGGGATCTTGGCGGCGGTGGAGGCGGCGAAGGCGGTGACCGATAAGCCGTCGTTCATTCAGTTGCGGACGGTCATCGGGTTCCCGGCGCCGAATTTGATGAACACGGGTAAGGCGCATGGTGCGGCGTTGGGGGATGCGGAGGTGGCCGCGGTCAAACAGATCCTGGGGTTCGACCCGGACCGGTCCTTTCAGGTCGATGCCGAGGTGATCGCGCATACTCGGCGGGCGTTGGAGCGGGGCAAGGCGGCTCAGGCGGACTGGCGGACCGGTTTCGATGCGTGGGCGGCCAGGAACCCGGAGCGTAAGGCGCTGTTCGACCGGTTGGTGGCGCGGGACCTGCCGGAGGGGTGGACGGGGGTGTTGCCGTCCTGGGAGGTGGATCCGAAGGGGTTGGCGACCCGGGCGGCGTCGGGGAAGGTGTTGAATGCGTTGGCGCCGGTGTTGCCGGAGTTGTGGGGTGGCAGCGCGGATCTGGCGGAGTCGAACAACACCACGATGGCCGGGGCGGACAGTTTCGGTCCGGTGGATGCGGCGACCAAGCATTGGAACGCGCACCCGTACGGGCGGACCCTGCATTTCGGGATCCGGGAGCATGCGATGGGCGCGATCTTGTCCGGGATTGTGATGCATGGTCCGACCCGGCCGTATGGGGGCACGTTCCTGCAGTTCAGTGACTATATGCGGGGTGCGGTGCGGTTGGCGGCGTTGATGGGTGCGCCGGCGATCTATGTGTGGACGCATGACTCGATCGGGTTGGGTGAGGACGGCCCGACGCATCAGCCGGTGGAGCATCTGGCCGCGTTGCGGGCCATTCCCGGGCTGAGTGTGGTGCGGCCGGCGGATGCGAACGAGACCAGCTTTGCGTGGCGGGCCATCCTGGAACGTCAGCATGACTGGTTCGCCGGGCCGGTCGGGTTGTGTCTGACCCGGCAGGCGGTGCCGGTGTTGGAGGGCACGTCGGCGGAAGGCGTCGCGCGGGGCGCCTATGTGCTGGTGGAGGCGGACGGTCCGTTGCGGGTGATCCTGCTGGCCTCCGGGTCCGAGGTGCAGATCGCCGTGGCGGCGCGGGAGGCGTTGCAGGGGGAGGGTATCGGTACCCGGGTGGTGTCGGTGCCGTGCCTGGACTGGTTCCAGGTTCAGGACGATGAGTACATCGAATCGGTGCTCCCGTCGTCGGTGACCGCGAGGGTGAGCATCGAGGCGGGGATCGCCCAGCCGTGGTGGCGGTGGTTGGGCGCGCACGGCCGGCCGGTGTCCCTGGAGCATTACGGTGCGTCGGCCGATTTCAAGACCCTGTATCGGGAGTTCGGTATCACCAGTGATGCGGCGGTGGCCGCCGCGAAGGCCTCTCTGACCGCGGCCGACGCGGGCCGGGGTCCGACCAGCGAACCGAACGCGCAGTCGCTGGACCATGCCGGGGTCGAGGATCCCGTGCACGCACCCGACAAGAACTGACTCCCGTTCGCCGCGTCGACCGGGTCCGGTCGGCGGAAAGGATGACGATCATCATGACCATCAGTCAGAACCCGGACCGGCTTGCCGAGTTGACCGCGCAGGGGGTGTCCCTGTGGTTGGACGACCTGTCCCGGCAGCGGTTG
Source organism: uncultured Actinomycetes bacterium (assembly GCA_964476495.1). GTDB lineage: Bacteria > Actinomycetota > Actinomycetes > Mycobacteriales > Nakamurellaceae > Nakamurella. The sequence continues at coordinate 34,949 of CAYZBB010000054.1, forward strand.
CAGTCGGGGAACCTGCAGCAGCTGATCCAGACCTGGCACATCAGCGGGGTGACCACGAACCCGAGCATTTTCCAGGTCGCTTTGTCCGACGGTGCCTCCTATCAGCAGCAGTTGGACGAGTTGGCGGCCCGCGGCGCCGGGGTGGACGACACGGTGCGGGAGGTCACCACCGATGATGTGCGTGACGCGTGTGACCTGTTCACCGGCATCTACCAGGCCACCGGGCATGTGGATGGCCGGGTGAGCATCGAGGTCGACCCGCGGCTGGCCCACGAGACCCGGGCCACGATCGATCAGGCGGCCGAGTTGCACAAGATCGTGGACCGGCCCAACGTGCTGATCAAGATCCCGGCCACCGAGGCCGGCCTGCCGGCGATCACCGAGACGATCGCGGGCGGGATCAGCGTGAACGTGACGTTGATCTTCAGCCTGGATCGGTACAAGGCGGTCATGGACGCCTACCTGTCCGGGTTGGAGAAGGCCGCCGAGGCCGGTCACGACCTGCATGAGATCCATTCCGTCGCGTCGTTCTTCGTGTCCCGGGTGGACACCGAGGTGGACAGGAGACTGAAGGCGATCGGCTCCCCCGAGGCGCAGGCGCTGCAAGGGCAGGCGGCGATCGCGAACGCCCGGCTGGCCTACCAGGCCTACGAGCAGACGTTCACCGGACCCCGCTGGCAGGCGCTGGAAGCCAACGGCGCGAACAAGCAGCGGCCGTTGTGGGCGTCCACCGGGGTCAAGGACCCCAAGTATGACGACACCCGGTACGTCGTGGACCTCGTCGCCCCGGGCACGGTCAACACCGCACCCGAGAAGACCATCGCCGCGGTCGCCGACCACGGTCAGATCACCGGCAACACCATTGCGGCCGCCCAGGCAGTGCCCGCTCCCGATTCGGTGTTCTCCTCGCTCGAGGCGCTCGGCGTCGACCTGACCGACGTCTTCACCGTCCTGGAAACCGAAGGCGTCGACAAATTCATCAAGGCCTGGGAGGAACTACTCGACTCCGT
>CAYZBB010000055.1:0-35359 GCA_964476495.1 uncultured Actinomycetes bacterium
CCACCAGACCGAGTCGTTCTGCTACATGGGCAACGACCTGAGCACCTACTGAACCGCCAGACCCACGACGAGCCAACCACTCCGAGCCAACCACTCCGAGCCAACCACTCCGAGCCACCGCTCCGATCCACCGCGACACGCCCCGACCGGACCACCCGGCCGGGGCGCTCGCGCGATGTGGCTGCCAGGGGCCGTGCGCCGCGCGACCCATTTGCCGAGTTCGGCCCTCCCCGGCGCGAATGCGGGGCCGAACGTGGCAAGTCGGCCGGGTGGGAGGTCGAACGTGACAAGTCGGCGGGGTGTCGGGGCCGAACCTGGCAGGTTCGTCGGGCTACTGCACCTCGGAGTCCGGTGGCGCGATCCGGTAGTCCAGTTCCTGGTCGACCGAGGCCACGCCGGGAACGGACCGCAGCGCCGACGTCATCGACCGCGCCGCGCCGGACGGGATGGACCCGGTGATGCAGCCCAGCGCCGTCAACACTCGCTCCACCCGCATCCCCTTGGCCTCGAGCGAACGGGCGACCGTGGTGATCGACCGAAGATGGGTCTGGTCCACGATCACGGTGACGTGAGTCATGAAGCCCACTGTAGGACCGACTCGGCGGCCTGATCCGGCGACGAGGTCGGCCGTGGGCCGAACGGTCACTGCGGGGCCAGCACGAGGCCACCGCCGACGTCCATCGACATCTGCAGCAGGCGTTGCGAGTCCTGGGCCAGGGTGGCCCACAGGTCGCGACCACGGAATCCGGTGAGCTGGGCCCACAACGCGGCGATGCCGGCCACGTGCGGGGTGGCCATGCTGGTGCCGCTGATCGTCCGGTACCGGTCGGGCATGGTCCACGACGAGTAGACCTGCCAACCCGGGCCCGCGATGTCGACCTGACCGCCCTGGATGTTCGGGAGGGTGCGGGCGGAGAAGTTGGCCATCTCCAGGTTCTGGTCAAGCGCGCCGACGGCCATGATGAACGGGCTGTTCGCGGGTGTACCGACGAACCCGAAGTTGCCGGCCCGCCGGTCGGCGTTGTTGCCGGCGGCTGCGACGATCATCGAACCCGCATCGAGGGCCCGCTGCCCGACGACGGTGTAGGGCGGGTGCACCGACGCCACGTCCGCGCCCAGTGACAGGGAGATGACGTGGCAGCCGTTCGTCACCGCCCAGTTGATCCCGGCGATGATCCCCGCGTCCGAGCCCGATCCCGTGTCCGCGAGCACTTTGCCCGCGAAGATCTCGGCCCGGTTGGCGATCCCGTAGCCGCGGCCGGTCTCCGGGGCCCGCGGGCCGCAGGCCGTCCCGATGCAATGGGTCCCGTGCCCGTGGCCGTCCTGCACGCTCTCTCCCGCGACGAAGGACTGCGTGCTGATCGGCCGCCCGGCGAAGTCCGGATGCGTCAGGTCGAGACCGGTATCCAGCACCGCGACCTTGATCCCCTCGCCGGATTGCGGTGACGTGACGACGCCGGTCGCCTGCAGACCCCAGGTGAACTCCGCGGTGTCGGCGAACGGTGGGGCGGGTGCGGTCGGCCGGACCGGCGGCTCCGGGGCCGCGTCGACGCCCAGTCGGCCGGCCAGATCGTTGACGCCGTCGCGGTATCCGCGGACGTAATCCGGATCGGCCAGCACGCGGTGGATCAATTCGGGGGAGATCGAGATGACACCGCCGTCGCCGGCGGCCCGCAACGCGCCCATCTGCTCCGGTTCGGCGGTGACCACCGCGACCCCGAGAGTGTCGAACCACCAGGTGCCGTCGTCGCCGGCCCCGGCCGGGAACTCCACGGCCTGGTCCGTGAAGTCGCGGGAGTCCACGACATCGGAGACCCCGGTCGTGGAGGCAAGCACGGCCATGGCGTCGGCCGATTCGGCGAACACCACCACGTACCGGCCCGTCGTCGGGACCGGCGGCACCACCGTCACGGCCGGACCAGAACCTTGATCGAGCGGCGCTCGTCCATCGACCGGTACCCCTCCGCGATGTCGTCGAGCGACACGGTGTCGGTGAAGATCGGCCCGGGATCGAGGCTGCCGGCGAGCACCTCGGGCAGTAGGTCGGGCAGGTAGCGGCGAGCCGGCGCGACCCCGCCGCGCACGGCCACGTTGCGGCCGAACATCTTCCAGATGGGCAGCCCGCTCTTCACGTCGTGCGGGACCCCGACCCAGCCCACCGTGCCGCCCGGCCGCACTATGGACAGCGCGCTGTCCCAGGACGCGGCCGTGCCCACGCATTCGCAGACGCCGTCGGCGCCGAGACCATCGGTCGATTCGAGCACCGCCGCGATCGCCTCGGCGCCGCGGGCCGCCACCACGTCGGTGGCGCCGAACTTCCTGCCCAGCTCGCTGCGGTCGGTGTGGGTGGACAGCAGGATCACCCGATCCGCGCCGAGGCGGGAGGCGGCCAACACCGCGCACAGCCCGACCGCGCCGTCGCCGATCACTGCGACGGTGGCGCCGGGCGCGGCACCCGCCGACACCGCCGCGTGGTGACCGGTGCACATCACGTCGGACAAGGAAAGCACGGCCGGGATGCGCGGATCGTCGGGTTCGACGGGTGCGGCCACCAGGGTGCCGTCCGCCAGCGGGACACGGGCGAACTCGCCCTGGCCGCCGTCCACCGGGCGGCCCTCCCGGTCCGGGATGCCCCAGTTGGCGTGCCACACGCACGACGTGGGCCAGCCGATCCGGCAGGCGGCGCAGGCGCCACATGAGGTGACGAAGGGTGCGATGACCAGGTCACCCCGGCCGACCGTGGTCACCTCGGCTCCGACATCCTCGACGACGCCGACGAACTCGTGCCCGATCCGCCCCCGGCGCTCGGTGAAACCGCGGTAGTGCCATAGGTCGGACCCGCAGATGCAGCTCGCGGTGATCCGGACCAGGGCGTCGGTCGGGGTAAGGACGGTGGGGTCGGGCACGTCGTCGACGCGGATGTCGCCGGGACCGTGCAGGACTGCTGCCTTCATACCGACCATCATGCGCGGCGGGTCCGACAGTCGCAGATGCGGGGAACTTCCGTTCCGCGTGGGGCGCCAGATGTTCCCCGCGGGGGCGCCCGAGAGTCAGGCGCGCGTCTCGCTGAACGCTTCGATCAGCAACCAGGCCGTGGTGTCCGGCGGCAGCGTCCCGTCGCCGGGCAGGTCGACCGAGGACATCAGCAACTCACCCGCGGGCAGCTGGACCGGCTCCGAGCCGGTGTTGGCGACGACGGTCAGCTCGCCGTTGGTGAACAGCAGCACTCCCGGCTCCGTCGCCACCCACCCCAGCTCGCCGCCGGACAGCGCGAACGACCGTCGGAACGCCAGCGCGGTCCGGTACATCTCCAGCGTCGAACCCGCGACGCCCACCTGGCGGTCCCGGGCCAACTCGGTGTAGGCCGCCGGTTGCGGCAGCCACGTCGCCGCAGCCGGGCCGAAGCCCAGGCCCGGCTCGCCGGCCTCCCACGGCAGCGGCACCCGGCAGCCGTCCCGGCCGGCCTCCGTGTGGCCGGAGCGCCACCAGGTGGGATCCTGCCGCAGGTCGTCATCCAGCGCGGTGTGCTCCGGCAGGCCAAGCTCCTCGCCCTGATACAGGTATGCCGACCCGGGCAGGGCCAGCATCAGCAGGGTGGCCGCCCGAGCCCGCCGCAAGCCCAACTCATGGTCGGGCTGCAGGTCGTCGCGCCGGATCCCGTTGGGGCGCTGACCGGCCGGCAGGCCGAACCGCGAGACATGGCGCACCACATCATGATTCGACAGCACCCAGGTGGTTGGCGCGCCCACCTCGGCGTTCGCGGCCGTCGACGCGTCGATGACCGACCGCAGATGGCCTGCGTCCCACTCGCTCTCCAGGTAGCCGAAGTTGAACGCCTGGTGCATCTCGTCCGGCCGGACGTAGCGGGCCAGCCGGGACAGCGACGGAACCCATGCCTCGGCGCACAGGATCCGGGCGGGGGAGTAGGTGTCGAGCAACGCGCGCCACTCCCGGTAGACCTCGTGCACCGGGTCCTGATCCCACATCGGACCGGTGTGGAAGTACCCCTCGATGTCGTCGGGGTCGTCCGTCGACTCCCCGGTGTCCGGCAGGCCAGGGGCCTTGATCAGCGAGTGGGCCACATCCACCCGGAACCCGTCGACGCCGCGGTCCAACCAGAACCGCAGCACATCCAGGAACTCGGCCCGCACCTGCGGGTTCTCCCAGTTCCAGTCCGGCTGCTTGGTGTCGAACAGGTGCAGGTACCACTGGCCGGGGGTGCCGTCGGGGTCGGTGGTGCGGGTCCAGGCCGGGCCGCGGAAGCAGGACTGCCAGTTGTTCGGCGGCAGCTCACCGTGCTCGCCGCGGCCGTCACGGAACACGTAGCGGTCCCGCTCGGCCGATCCGGGCGCGGCGGCGAGGGCCTGCCGGAACCACTCGTGCTCGTCGGAGGAGTGGTTGGGCACCAGGTCGACGATCACCTTCAGGCCCAGTGCGTGGGCCCGCTCCAGCATCGTGTCGAAATCCGCGAGCGTGCCGAAAACCGGGTCCACATCACGGTAGTCGGCGACGTCGTAGCCCGCGTCGGCCTGCGGCGACGTGTAGAACGGGGAGAGCCAGATGGCATCGACACCCAGGTCCGCGAGCGCCGGCAGCCGATGGGTGATGCCCGGCAGGTCGCCGATCCCGTCGCCGTTCGAGTCCGCGAACGAGCGGGGATAGATCTGGTAGACCACCGCGGTGCGGCGCCAGTCGTCGGGGCGGGTCTGCCATGGGTCGGCAGTCAATTCGGTGAAGGTCACGGTGGCGTCCTCGATCGTCATCGAAGCAAACCTCTTTGCGCTGGTGATGGCCGGGGTTCCCGGGTGGGACGCCGTCCGCGCACGGAGGTTGATCGATTCAGTGTAGTGTGACCGGGCTCATCGTCGGGAGGGCCGGGCGGCCGGCCGGCGACGAGTCCTGCACCGTCACGACCGGTCCGTGTCCGGGCGCACCACCACCACCGGGACCTCCGAATGCGCGAGCAGGGCGCGGCTCACCGATCCGAGCACGATGCCCGCGAAACCGCCCACACCGCGGGCGCCGACCACCAGCTGCGACGCGCCGTGCTGCGCTCCGTACTCGCGCAGGGCCTGTTGCGGCTTGCCCGGTCGGACGACCGGCAGCACCTGGACCTCGGCGAAGCGCGACCGCCGGTCGGTCAGGGCCTTCTCGAGGTCGGCCAGTTCCCGGTCCTCCTGCGAGCCGTGGGCGCAGTGCACAACGTGCAGCGGGACCCGGTGCGCGGCGGCCGCCGCGAATGCGTACTCGAGCGCATCGTCGGACACCGCCGAGCCATCGGTGCCGACGACCACGGGACCGGTCGGATCGGGGGTCGGCGCCTGCGCGCGGATCACCGCCACCGGGCCGAGCCCGTGTTCGGCGGTGTGTACGGCGAACGAGCCGATCAGCTCCTCGGTGCGGGCCGATCGCCCGTGTGAGGACACCACGGTCAGCAGCGCCTCACCGCTGGCCTCCAGCAGCGCCGTGCCCGCCGATTCGTGCAGGATGCGCGGTTCCACCGCCAGGCCGTGGCGGACGTCCCGGACCTGCTCGACCACGCCGTCCACCAGTTCGGCCGCCGCGATCTGCGCCTCCTCGTAGGCCATCGAGCCGGGCAGCGCCGCGTCCTTCGAGCCGTACGCGTACAGCTCGAAGGAATAGAGGACGACCAGCCTCGCCCCGCGGGCGTGCGCCTCGCCCGCCGCCCACAACGCCGCCGCGGTCGACGTGTCCGAGCCGTCGACTCCGACGACGACCTCACGCTCACGGGTCATCCTTGCTCCCTCGCCCGCCCGGGCCGCCGCGGCCGGGGTCCAGGCGCAGACCCTACCGATTGCCGGATGCGCCGGGATCAGGGCTGCGGGCACGTGCCGTCCGCACTCAACGGCACCTCGCAGAACGTCCCGGTCCACACCGCCCGCGACCCGGCCTCACCGACCCGGAACACCTGGACGGTGGCGGCTCCGGCCAGGACCACTGCGACGACCGCCACCACGACACCCACCCACGGCGCCGGGGCCTGCCGCGTGCGCCGGACGACCAGGGTGGGCACGCCCCAGGCCAGCAGCGCGGCGACGAACAGCCCGATCGCGAACCAGATCATCGTCAGGCCGAGGCTGACGTGTTCGTTGATCAGTGGCGAGCGGGGCAGACGGACCTGCAACCATTCGCCGGCACTGGCGGCGATCGGCACGACGACCAGCGCGGCAAGCGCCGTCAGCGGGGTGATGACGCCCAGCCGGCGGCGAGCCGCCGGCCACACCGCGGCCAGCACGGTGAGCAGCGCGGCGAGCGGAACCAGCACCACCACCGCATGCACCAGCAGGATGTGCGCGGGCAGGCCGTTGACCTCGTTGATCATGGCGAAGATCATCTCCTGACGGTCGCCGGTTGCCATGGGGAACACGAGCCGCGCGCTCGATCGGTTCGGCCTCGTCCGTAACCCCGCCGGTTTGCCGTTTTCGATCCTTCGTCGCGACGAACCGGGGCAGAACCTGGCAAATGGGCGCGGTCGGACCGGCGGGTACCCTCTAACGCGATCGCACGACCGCACCATGACGAATCATCGTCGCGGGCCTGCGCCGTCGGAAGGGATGTCCGCACTGATGAAGCGCATCTACGTCTTCGGGGCGGGGGTCGCCCTCGGTGTGGCCGCGACCCGGCGCACCCGGCGGGCCAAGGAGGCCGCGGCCGCCGCGATGAAGGCCAAGCTCACGCCGTCCGCGATCGCCGCGGACATCGCCGACGCGATCGCCGAACTCGGCAATGCCGTCGGCGCCTTCGCCTCCGACGTCCGGCAGGGGGCGATCAACCGCCGGGCCAGCTACCGCCCGCTGGTGGACAACGCGTCCGGTGCGGTCGTCATGGTGCCGCCCGAGGCCCTCGGGCCCGCGCCCGAACCCATCGAACCACGGCTCCCGGGGGCGCCACCACCCACCAGGGCCGGTTCGCGCGGCTCCGATCGACGGGAACGGCACACCGCCTGAGCGGCTCCGGAATCACCCGCGGTCGACCGCCAGGCGGTTCCGCCGCGCCCCGCAACGTCAGCATCGTCAGCGAGGAACCCACCAGTGCAGACCCACGAGATCCGGCGCCGCTTCCTGGACTACTTCGAGCGCACCGGCCACACCGTCGTGCCGTCGGCGTCGCTGATCAGCCAGGACGCCACCGTGCTTTTCACCATCGCCGGCATGGCGCCGTTCAAGCCGTACTTCCTGGGCCAGAGCACGCCGCCCTTCCCGCGGGCGACCAGCGTGCAGAAGTGCGTGCGCACCGGCGACATCGACAACGTGGGCATCACCACCCGGCACAACACCTTCTTCCAGATGGCCGGCAACTTCTCCTTCGGCGACTACTTCAAGGCCGGCGCCATCGAGCACGCCTGGACGCTGCTCACGTCCAGCCTGGACGACGGCGGATACGGGTTGGATCCGGACCGGCTGTGGGTCACCGTCTACGAGTCCGACGACGAGGCCGAGCGACTGTGGAAACAGATCGCCGGGCTGCCGGCCGAGCGGATCCAGCGCCGCGGCATGGCAGACAACTTCTGGTCGATGGGCGTGCCCGGACCGTGTGGCCCCTGCTCGGAGATCTACTACGACCGCGGTCCCGCCTACGGCCTCGAGGGCGGGCCGATCGCCGACGAGGATCGCTACCTCGAGGTGTGGAACCTCGTGTTCATGCAGGACATGCGGGGCGAATCCGAAGGGGCGGCGGGCGCTGGAGGGAAGGCGGATTTCCCCATCCTCGGTCCGTTGCCGCAGCAGAACATCGACACCGGCCTGGGGGTCGAGCGACTGGCCTTTCTGCTGCAGGGCGTGGACAACGTCTACGAGACCGACCTGCTGCGGCCGATCATCTCGCGCGTCGAGGAGCTGTCGGGCGTCAAGTACGGTGCGGACCACGTGTCGGACGTGCGGTTCCGGGTGATCGCGGACCACTCCCGCAGCGGCATGATGCTGATCGGCGACGGAGTCACCCCGGGCAATGAGGGGCGTGGCTACGTGCTGCGCCGGCTGCTGCGGCGCACCATCCGGTCGGCCCGGCTGCTGGGCGTCACCGACCCCGTGCTGCCGACGATCATGAGCGTCGTGCGGGACCTGATGAGCCCGTCCTATCCGGAGCTGGCCACCGACTACGAGCGCATCGAGAAGGTCGCAGCCACCGAGGAGAAGGCGTTCCTGCGCACCATCGCCTCGGGCTCCAGGCTATTCGAAATCGCGGCGGCCGAGCTGGCTGGGGAGCAGGCGACCACGCTGCCGGGCAGCACCGCGTTCACCCTGCACGACACCCAGGGCTTCCCGATCGACCTGACCCTTGAGATGGCCGCCGAGGCCGGGCTGAAGGTCGACGTCGCCGAGTTCGAGCGGCTGATGAAGGAGCAGAAGGAGCGGGCGAGGGCCGACGCGAAGGCCCGCAAGGGCGGGTTCGCCGACCTCACCGAGTACCGCCGGCTGTTGGACGAGGGGCCGACGGAGTTCACCGGCTACTCCGAGCTGCAGACGCAGGCGCACATCCGCGGGCTGCTGCGGGACGGCCTGCCCGTTCCGGCCGCGCACGAGGGTGACGAGGTCGAGCTGGTGCTGGACCGAACCCCGCTCTACGCGGAGTCCGGTGGCCAGGACTCCGACGCCGGCACCATCGTCGGCGCCGGCGGGTCCGCCGAGGTCCTGGATGTGCAGAAGGTCGATCGCAAGCTGTACGTGCACCGGATTCGGATCACCGACGGCGAGTTCTCCGTCGGCTCTCAGGTGTTGGCCAAGGTCGACCCGGAGTGGCGTCTCGGCGCCCGGCAGGCCCATTCGGGCACGCACGTGCTGCACGCCGCGCTGCGGCAGGTGCTCGGGCCCGAGGCCCTGCAGTCGGGCTCGTACAACAAGCCGGGCTACCTGCGGCTGGATTTCGCCTGGGATCAGGCGCTGTCCGCGGCCACCCGCAACGAGCTGGAGGAGGTCAGCAACCGGGCGGTCCGCCAGGACCTGCCGGTGCGCGTGCTGTACGGGTCCATGCAGGAGGCGCAGGCGATGGGCGCGATCGCCCTCTTCGGCGAAACCTACGACGACACCGTGCGGATCGTCGAGATCGGCGGGCCGTGGTCGGTGGAGTTGTGCGGCGGCACGCACGTCGCGCACTCCTCGCAGATCGGCCCGCTGGCCATCACCGGCGAGTCATCGATCGGCTCCGGGCTGCGCCGGGTGGAGGCGGCGGTGGGCATCGAGGCGTTCCACCGGCTGGCGGCCGAGCGGACCCTGGTCAACCAGCTGGCGACCACCTTGAAAGTGCAGCCGAGCGAGTTGCCCGGACGTATCGAAACGCTGCTGGAGAGGCTGAAAGCGGCCGAGAAAGAACTCGCCGGGATGCGCGCCGCCGCGCTGGGCGACCTCGCCGGGACGCTGGCGAATTCGGCGGTCGACGTCGGGGGGGTGGCGCTGGTCGCCGGATCCGTCCCCGACGGCACCAACCCCGGGGATCTGCGCAACCTGGCCTCGGACGTGCGTGGCCGACTGGGCGAGCGGCCCGGTGTGGTCGCGCTGTTCGCGCCCGCGCACGCCTCCGTGCCTTTCACGGTGGCGGTGACCAAGCCCGGCATTGCCCGCGGTCTGGCGGCCGGCGACCTGGCCAAGGCGGTGCTGCCGGTGATCGAGGGTCGCGGCGGCGGCAAGAAGGACCTGGCCCAGGGCGCCGGTACCCGACCGGACCGGATCCCGGAGGCGATCGACGCGGTGCGAGCCGCCCTGACGGCCGCAACCTGAAAGGATCCGACACGTCTTGATCGGGTGCCGATTCTGAACCCGACGGCGACGCAACGTCATGGCTGAGCGACTGGAACACAACCCGCTCCGTGACGCACCCGCGAAAGGCGTGCGTCTGGGGGTCGACGTCGGTACCGTTCGCGTGGGGGTCGCGCGGAGCGACCCCGCGGGCATTCTGGCGACGCCGGTGACCACCTTGATCCGGAAATCCGGCGGCGCGGCGGATCTCACCCCGGATCTGCATGCGCTTGTTGACCTGGTGACCGAACACGAGGTGGTGGAGGTGGTGGTGGGACTGCCCACCACCCTGCGCGGCATGGAGGGCCCGGCGGTGACGGCAGCGCGCGCCTACGGACAGGCGCTGGCGGCCTTGATCGCACCGGTGCCGGTCATTTACGTGGACGAACGTCTCACCACCGTGACCGCGAGCCGATTACTCACAGAGGCCGGAGTGAAGGGCAGGTCGAAGCGCGCAGTGGTCGATCAGGTCGCCGCCACCCGGATCCTGCAGAACCGGCTGGACCAGCTCGCCGGGAGCGGAGCGTGACCGATCACCTCATCTTCGGCAGGGAACCGGGGGAGACCGGCGATGTCGACGTGGGCGAATTGCGGGCCGCGCTGGCCGCCCGCCCCGACACGGACGTGGAGGAACCGCCGGCCGTCCCGGAGCCGACGCCCGAAGAACGGGCCCGTACGGCGCGTCGCAGGCACCGGACGTGGCTGGTGTTCGCGGTCGTGGTGCTGCTGGTGATCGTGGGCGGCCTGGTGGCCGGTTTCGTGGTCTGGAAGTCGGGCACCGAGGAGATCCCCGACTACGCGGGCACCGGCGACACCGAGGTGGTCATCCGGATCCAGGGTGGCGACGGCATCAAGGACATCGCCCAGACCCTGGTGAGTGCGGGTGTGGTGGCCAGCGCCGAGGCGTTCGAGCAGCAGGCGGCCACGGACGGCGATGTGCAGGTGCTGCGACCCGGCTACTACAAGGTGCGGCAGAACTCCTCCGCGCAGGCCGCCGCGGATGACCTGGTGGCCGAGGAGAACCACGTCGGGCACGTCCGGCTCATCCCGGGCCGGCAACTTTCTGATGTCGCAGCCGTGACTCCCGACCCAAGCCAGCCCCCGACGATCGTTCCCGGCTACATCTCGGACATCGCGGCCGCCGCCTGCGTGCCGTTGAACGGGCAGCAGGACTGCTTCACCGCCGACGAGCTGTGGCAGGTCGCGATGACCGCCGACCCGGCCACCCTCGGCGTCGTCGAGTGGGCGGCCGACGGCGTCCGGGCCTCCCCGGACCCACGCAAGCGGCTCGAGGGCACGATCATGCCTGGCGATTTCGACATCCCGCCCGGATCCACGCCGGAGCAGGCCCTCAAGGCGGTGGTCAGCGCGTCGGCGGCGATGTGGAACGGTACCGATATCATCGCCGACGCCGCCCAGCTCGGCGTGTCGCCCTACCAGGCGGCGATCATCGCGGCGATCGTGGAGCGGGAGGGCATCACGACCGACATGCCCAAGGTGTCAAGGGTGATCTACAACCGCCTCGCCGCGGGTACGAAGCTGGAGATGGATTCGACCGTGAACTATGCACTGGATCGGGCCTCGATCGCGACGAGCGCGGCCGACCGGGCCAATCCGAGCCCGTGGAACACCTATATGGCGCCTGCCCTCCCGCCCACCCCCACGTCCTCCCCGGGTCCGGCCGCCATTGCCGCGGCGCTCGACCCCGCCGCAGGCTCATGGATGTTCTTCGTCAAGATGGACAACACCGGGGCGTCGTGCTTCTCGATCACCGTCGAGCAGCACGATGCGTGCGTCGCTCAGGCCCGCGCGAACGGCGTATTCGGATGACGGCCGAGGTCCTGCACCGGGCCGCCGTGCTCGGCTCGCCGGTTGAGCATTCGCTCTCACCGGCCCTGCACAGCGCCGGATACGCCGCGGCGGGCCTGGCCGACTGGCACTACGAGCCGATCCTGTGCGACGCCGATGCCCTGCCCGGGCTGGTCCGGTCCAGCGGCCCGGAGTGGGCGGGGTTCTCGGTGACGATGCCGGGCAAGTCTGCTGCCGCCGCGGTGGCCGACGAGCGCAGCCCGCGGGTCGCGGCTCTGGGAGTGGCCAACACGCTGGTCCGGCGCGACGGCGGCTGGTTCGCCGACAACACGGATGTGGACGGGCTGGTCGGTGCGCTGCGCGCGGCAGGCGCACCGCCGATCCGATCGGCGCTGATTCTGGGCGGGGGCGGCACCGCCGCCGCGGTCCTGGCCGCGCTGGCCGAGCTGGGCACCGCTGATGTCGCGATCGCGGGGCGTCGGCCGTCGTCCACCGCATCCGCGGTCACCGTGGCGGAGACGCTGGGAGTGCCGTTGCGGGTGATCGGCTGGGACGTCGACGTCATCGGCGAGGCGGCTGAGGGTGCCGATCTCGTGGTGTCGACGGTTCCGGCGGGCGGCGCAGACCACTTCGCCACCCGGCTGAGTGCGGTACCCGTCCTCTTCGACGTGATCTACCACCCGTGGCCGACGCCGCTCGCCGCCGGCGGTGTGCCCGGGCGAATCACCGTGACCGGTCTGGACATGCTGTTGCATCAGGCCTTTCGACAGTTCGAGCTCATCACCGGGGTGCCGGCGCCGGTGCACGCGATGCGGGACGGGCTGAAGGCCGGATCGGGAACGGACCTGCCGCTGCCGGTGTGACGCCGTGGCCGCGACCCGGCCGGATGACCTGCGGCACATGACCTGGTCGAACGACCGAGCGCGAGAACCCCGGGATTGTGGACAACTCGGTCGGCGATCCGGGCGGACGTGAGACCGTGCAGGCATGCTGATCGCGGCCGCGCTCGGCGCCCTGGGAGGCGCGCTCGCGGGATCCGTGGCGCGACGGCTGCTGGGCAGGCTGCGGCGCGGGGTGGCGGTGCGGCCGCCGGTGCTGGAACTGGCCGCCGCGTCGGTCACCGGGCTCGGGGCCGCACTCGCCTGGCCGTCCCCGCTATGCGTGCTGGTCGTCTGGACCGGGCTGCTGGCGGTCACCCTGAGCGCGGTGGACATCGCCGCGCATCGGCTGCCCGACGCGCTCACCCTGCCCGCCGTCCCGGTGACCGCCGCGCTGGTGCTGCTGACGTGGTGGGTCGATCCGTGGTCCGGCCGGCCCGTGGTCGGAGTGATCGCCGCGGTCTGCGTCACCGCCTCGTTCTGGATGGTCGCCGCGCTCGCGCCGCGGGCGATGGGGTTGGGTGACGTGAAGCTGGTGCCCTCGCTGGCACTGATGACCGGGTACGTGTCGGTGGCGGCTGTGCTGTGGTGGTTGCTGCTCGCGTTCGCTCTCGGCGCGGCCGTGTCCCTGGCCGGCCTGGCGGCACGGCGGTTGTCGATGCGATCGGCGATCCCCTTCGGCCCGTGTCTGCTGGTCGGGTGTTGGGTCGTCCTCGCGACACCCGGGTTGCCAACCCTCTAGTTCAACTTGAGATCGATGGTTTTGGGCACTTCTGCCCTAGCGTGCGCGGGCAGGCCGGGGCAGTCTCAGGCCATGACCACGAGCCTTCCGCTTGACCATTCGGGCATGGGTGTGCTGAGCCGGGACGAGTGCTTCGACCGGCTGCGCACGGCCCGGGTGGGCCGGATCGCGTTCGTCAACCGGGGGGACCCGGTGATCCTGCCCGTCAACCACGGGCTCGACGGCGAGTCGATCGTGTTCCGCACCGCGCCAGGGTCCAAGCTGCTGGCCGGCGACGCCGACCTTCGGGTCGCGTTCGAGGTCGACGGTTTCGATGCCGACCGGCGATCCGGTTGGAGCGTGCTGGTCCGCGGGACGGCGGGCACCGTCGAGGACGCGGAGGAGGTCAAGCGGCTCAACAGGATCGGCGTGTGGCCGTGGGCCGATCTGGTCGAACGCAGCTACTGGATCCGGATCGCCACCTACTCGGTGACCGGGCGGCAGACGGTGCATCCCGCTCGTTGATCGCCGCGGCGTGCACCGCCGGCCGGATCAGCGGGAGCCGGATGAGCCGGCGACGGCCAGCCCGATGGTGTGCGGGGTGCCGGTAGGGAAGCCGGTCGGCTCGTGGGCGGAGAACACGGTCACCTCGGGGTGCTGGCTCACGAAGGTGCGCAACCGGTCCTGGTTGCGCACCCGCAGGTCCTTGTCGGTGGTCACCATCGCCTCGAACAGCCGCACCCGGAACGCCACGCGTCGAGTCGGGCCGGTCACCTCACGCGGGTCGAAGTAGGCGTCGCCGGCGTTGAGCAGCCAGCCCCGCTCGGTGTTGATGGCGACCCCGCAGT
Organism: uncultured Actinomycetes bacterium; assembly: GCA_964476495.1. Classification (GTDB taxonomy): domain Bacteria; phylum Actinomycetota; class Actinomycetes; order Mycobacteriales; family Nakamurellaceae; genus Nakamurella. The sequence continues at coordinate 14,009 of CAYZBB010000055.1, forward strand.
GCCCCAGGGTGTGCCCGGGGAGCGGGACGAACAGGATCTCCTCCGGAAGGCCGGTCAGGGTCCGGATCGCCTCGAACCCGTACCATGGCTCGCCCTCGACCGCATAGGTCTGCCATCTCGGGTGATGGGCCCACATCAGCGGCCGGTAGCGACCGCGCGCCTTGACGCCCTTGCGCTCCATCGCCGCGCGCAGTTCGGTGCCGTGCACGTGCACGGTGGCCTCCGGAAAGTCCGAAAGGCCGCCGACGTGGTCAAGGTCCAGGTGGGTCTGCACGATGTGCCGGACGTCGTTCGGGTCGAAGCCCAGTTGCCGGACCTGGTGGATCGCGGCCAGCGAGGGGTCGACGGTGGGCCGGGCGTAGAACCGGGCGAAGCCCGTGCCGAGCCGGGACGAGATCGCCGCATAGTCGGCGGTGCCCAATCCGGTGTCGACCAGAACGAGCCCGCTGCTGGGTGTCTCGACCAGCATGACGTGGCAGGCCAACGGTGCTCCGGACAGCTTCATCGTGGTGATGTGCGCGCAGTTCAGGTGGTGGACGCGCAGGGGAGTGGTCATGATCTCCTCATCTCCAAACCGAAGGAATATTCGCTCACTATAAGACCGCACGAGAGACCACGTGTCAAGAACGAATGTTTCTTCCGGTTTCCGAGGGAGTGCCTCAGGAAGGTACCGACGTGCCCGATCGGCTCAGTGCGCGCACCGCGGCGACGTGCGCGTCGATGTCGGCGTTCCCGACCAGCACCAGCTGCGCGGTGAACCCGACGGTGATCGAGAACAGCAGCTCGGCCATGGCATCCGGGGACACCGAGCCGTCCAGCCGCCCCGCGTCCTGCCAGTCGCGACAGATCCGCGCGTAGTGGTCCCGCACCGAGCCGTAGAGCCGGCGGGCACCGGCCTTCAGGTCCGGGTCGCTCTGCGAATGACTCCAGCCGTGCAATGCCACGGCGCTCAGGTCGGCCGATGCGTCCGTGCGATACCGGTGAATCGTCCGCAACACCTGGCCGAGCAGGTCGGGGAGCGCGGGCGGTGGCGATTGCGCCCAGATCGGTTCGAGGGCCGCCAGAACTCCGGTCGTCCCGGCGACGAACGCGGCGGCGATGATCTCGTTCTTGCCCTTGAAGTACCGGTAGACCGCGCCGACCGAGACACCCGACGCCTTGATGATCATCTCCATGGACACGGCCTCGAGCCCGTGCTCGGCCACGCAGGCTCGTGCCGCATCCAGGATCTGATTGCGGCGGGCATCCCGGGCATCGGGACTCAACCTCGGCATGGCCCGACCCTAGCACCGCTGTGAGCGAATATTCCTTGCTGCAGGAGCTAGCGGGGGATCGACCGATCCCGATGGATCGGATGGGCCGCGATCACCCGCCGGCAGCCGTCCGGATCCAGATCGAACACCATCGGCGCCCGGTCAAGCGGGATCACCGACACCGTGATGGTGTCCGGGTAGACCTGCACCAGGTTGAACGAGCCGCTCGCCCAGGTTCGCTCGTGTCCGGCGGGCGCCAGCGGATCGGTGCGGATCGCCGTCGAGCCGGCGACCGCCACCGGGACCGGGCCGAGCGTCCCCGAGCGGGACAGATGGTGGTGGCCGGCGAGGATGAGCCGGACGTCGGTGCCGGTCACCGCCTCCCGCAGGGCCCTGCGCGAGGCCGTCTCGAGCGCGAAATAGCTCAGCAGCGGCGAGGGTGGGGGCAGCGGGGCGTGGTGCAGGACGACCAGGCTGCCGCCCGGCGCCGGCTGTGCCAGTTCGGTAGCCAGGGCGGCCACGTGCTCGTCGGTGAGGCGGCCGTGCCCGGCCCCCGGAATGGTCGAGTCGAGGACGACGATCCGCAACCCGCCGACCCGATGGACCTGCAGGATCGGCCCTGCGTCGGCCCGGCCGAGTAGGCTGCGGTGGAACTCGGCCCGCACGTCGTGGTTGCCGGTCGCGTAGATCACGGGGCAATCGAGCGGGTCGAAGGCCTCGCGCAGGCGTCGGTAGGCGTCGGGGTCACCGGTGTCGGTGAGATCGCCCGACAGGACCACGGCGTCGAGCGGCCGACCGTCGATCTCCGCGGTCCTGAGCGCGGCCACCGCGCGCGCCATGGCGGCATCGGCGTCCAGCACCTCGTTGTACCTGACTCCCGGCGCTGTCAGGTGGGTGTCGGACACGTGCGCGAGGACGTGAATGGGCCGCTCCGGCGTGGATCCGTCGGGGGTCGACCAGGCGGTCTCGGTCATGCCGTTCCTCCGATGCTCGTCGGACGATCGCCGGGGCCGGGGTGGTCGTCGAGCCAGGCGGCGATGCCGGGGAGCAGGCCGGACAGATCGGCGGCCCGCAGGTCAGGCTCGCCCAGTCCGGTGCGGAACCGGTCGATCATCGCGGTGGTGTGCCCGGTCGCGCGGCCCGCCGCCAGCACTGGCGACCAGCTGACGTCGATCAGCAGCACCGGGTGGGGTGCCAGGGTGCTGGCCAGGCGGACTGTGTCCACCAGGTCCGCTATGCCGGCCGTCTCCACCCGCTCGACGAGGTCGAGCGCGTCCAGGACCGGCGCCGTGGCCGGGTCGTCGGCGTCGGCGATCACCAGGAGGCGGGCGCGGCCGTCGACGAGTCGCAGCAGGTCCTCGATGCCATCGGTGGGCTCGAGGATCCATGCCGAGCCGGCCAGGTCGCGCCGGGAGGCGTCGCGTGCCAGGGCGATCTCGGTGTCGCCGCACCCGGCAGCGACGGCCAGCGCCTCGACCGCGCGGTACCCGGTGGGTGGCGGCGCCGGCCAGGGCGGGTCGGGCATCAGCTGCGGCTTGTCCTCAAGGAACGCCCGCATCCCGGCGATCACCGATCGGCCCGCGGGCCCGGCCGCGGCCGCCAGATGCCGGGCGAACGCCTGCACGGCCAGGTCGTCGCTGTGCGCGACGCCGTGCAGCGGCAGGGCCACCAGTGGGCGGGGGTGCACGCCGGCCAGGATAGGGCAGCCGGCCCGCTCGGCCGTGACGTCTACCGTGGCGGGGTGTCCGCGATCCACCACACCGGCGAACGCGCCGTTCTCGGCGCCCTGGCGGTGACCGGCGGGCTGCTCGCCCTCGTCGCGACGTTCCTGCCGTGGTTGTCCGCCGACACCGAGGACGGCGGGACGACGTCGATCACCGGCTGGGGTGGGATCACCGGCAGCAGCCAGATCGCCGGCACCAACCTGAACGACGTGCTGAACGGCGAGGGAACCTATCGGCCCGGGCTGATCGGGCTGATCTTCGGTGTGATCGCCGCCGTGGCCGGTGTCGTGGTCATGGCGCATCTGCCCGAGGGTCGCCGCCCGCACCGGATCACCGCGTCGGTGCTGATCCTGTGCGGATTGGCCTGCCTGGGCTTCGGCCTGTGGCGCGCGATCGCCCCCGGGGATGCCTCGGTGTTCGAGGACGGGGAGACCTCGGCGGCGTTCGGGCCGTGGCTGACCGCCGTCGCCGGGGTGCTCATCCTGGTGTCCGCGGTGCTGATCCTGGCGGGCCGGATCGACCCGCGGTCGTCGGCGCCGGTCCGGCGCGGGATCCAACCTCGCTGAACGAGGCTCGTCGTCGCGGTCGCGGTCGCGGCAGCGGCGGGCGCCACGCTCGCGCTCGCCGACCTCAGACCCGGGGAACGCCGTGCCTGTCCATCACATCCGAAACATATTCGTACAGAACTGGTTTGGCGGCCTCGTCGGCGAACCTGACCTTGACACTGCCCTTGCCGAAGCTAGCTCCGGGCAGCCGGGCCTTCAGGTTCTCGATCAGGTCGAACTCCACTGAGTGCACCGTGAAGTGGGTCTTGGCCGCGGTGAACATCACGTAACCCTGCTGGTAGCTGCCGCCGAATTTGAACATCGGGCGCTGCCGGAACATCACCAGCGGCACGCTCGGATAGTGCGTGCGGGTGTCGAGGACGAACTCGGCGACCCACGCCCGTGCCGGCTCGGGCAGCGAGTCCAAGTACTGCTCGACGGTATCCATCAGCCGCTCCACCGTCCGTCGGTGAGGGTGCCGGCGATCTCGTCGAGCACGCCCTCGTTCGCCGCGTACACCCCGGACGTCCGCGGCCAGTGGATCACCACATCGGTGAATCCCAGCTCGGCGGCCCGTCCGGCGGCGTCGGTGAATGCACCGAGGCTCTCGATCGCCAGCACCGGTGCCGAATCCAGGTTCAGGTACCGCTTGATGGTGGCCGGGTCCCGTCCGGTGCTCGCCGCGGTGTCCTGCACGATCCGGACAAGGTCACCCACCCTTGACCACCACCGGTCCAGGGTGACGTCCTGCGACTCGGGTCCGGTGGTGGCCCAACCGTCGGCGCGGGCGGCGATGGCGATGGTCCGCGGCCCGTTCGCGGCCACCACCAGCTCGATCCGCTGCCGACTGCCGGCAGGGATCATCTTCGCCTCGCGGGCGTGGAAGTAGTCGCCGTCCCAGGTGGTGTCGGGTTGGGTCAGCAGCAGGTCGGTGAGCGTGACGAACTCGTCCAAGCGGGCCACCCGCTGCCTCGGGGTCAGCATGGGCTGGCCGAGAACGGTGGCGTCCCAGCCGGTTCCACCCGCACCGATCGCGGCGATGAGCCGCCCGCCGGACACGTCGTCCAGCGTCATCAGGTCCTTGGCGGTGGTGACGGGATGCCGGTAGTTCGGCGACATCACCCAGGTGCCAAGGCGCAGCGTGCTGGTCGCGGTGGCCGCCGCGACCAGCGTGGGCAGGGTGCCGAACCAGGGCTCGTTCCTGAGGTCTCGCCAGGACAGGTGATCATAGGTCCAGCCGTGGGCGAAACCCCTGTCCTCCAGCGACTTCCACCGTGACCGGGCCTCCGGCCAGCGGTGCTGGGGCAGGACCACGACGCCGACGCGCACTGCAGGGGGCATCGGCGAAGGCTACCTGTCGGCCGGGTTCGGCTTGCGATGCATCCGGTAGTGCAGGCGCCGGGCCAACGCCTCGGACACCGCGAGGGTGGCGGCGCCCGCGGAAGAGGTCTGGCCGGCCGAATGAAGGGTTGTGCCCGCCGAGCGCTCACGATCCTTCACTGGTCGAGCGTCGCCGCGGCCTCAAGCAGCATCCAGCCGGACAGCTGCACCGACAGGTCCCGCTCCGGGTGCCGCGAACCGCGCCGCCCGGTCGGTCGGCGCGCCGGGCGTGACCAGTCCGGCCCGAAGATCGGTCTGCGGTGGGCGGCCGTCCGCCCGCCGTCGGCCGCATTCGACCACGCCGCGGCCGCGGAGTCGCGCACCAGCGCCGCGGCGCGCTCCCGCGCCCGGGCCGCGTCGGCGTCAGCACCCGGCAGCTCACGTGCCACAAGCGCCAGGTAGCGGGCGAGAATCCCGGTGAACAAACCGGAATCGCCACCGGTGTGGCCGGTCAGCACCCCGTCGACGGTGAGCCGGTCGGCGACCGCGTCGACCAGGCTCACCACCCGGGCGGCGTGCCGCGCCGGGTTCACCGAGCGAGCCGCCAGCTCAACCTCTGCACCGAGCACCACGCCCTGGTTGTAGGTGTAGATGGTGGTCTCCACCCGGACGCCCGCCCGTCCGTCCGGTCGCGCGCCGTCCCGGATCAGCCCGGACGAGGGGTCGCGCAGGCGCAGATCGATCCAGTCGGCGGTGGCGACCGCCCGATCCAGGAATCCGGTGCGGGCCAGCAGGATCGCGGCGGGCCCGTTGGCCGGCGCGTTCTTGAACTCGTCACCGCGGCGCCAGGGAATCCCGCCGCCGAGGTCGCCGGACCATGCGGCCAGCAAACGATCGTCCAGCCGCTGCACCACATCGGGCCGACCAAGGCCGAGTCGCCGCTCGGCCCGCTCCAACGCCAGGCCCAGCCAGGCCATGTCGTCGTAGTACGCGTTCGTCCACCGGCCGTTGTTGCGCAGCCAGATGCCGTGCTGCACCCGCTCGATCGTGGTGCGGCGGATCTCGGCGGGGGCGCGTTGTTCGGCGTCCACCAGACAGTCCAGGAGGTGCGCCTGCCACCAGTAGTTCCAGGCCATGAAGGAGCGGTGCATGGGCCGGGCCGAGTTCACTCCCAGCGAGGTTCCGGGCACCCCCCACAGCCGCCGCAGGTGCCGGTCGACCACCGTGCGTTCGGCCAGTGCGGCGCGGGTGGCCGCCTCGCCCGGGTTCACGACGACTCCTCGTCGTCCCACAGCTGCGAGCGGTCGAACCCGTCACGGGACCGCCGCCGGCCCCGTGGCCCCGCCGGCACCGTCTGCGGCTCCGGCCGGGCCCGCTCCGGCCGGTCCTGGGGCCGTGGATCGCGGACTTCCCGGAAGATGAACACGCCCAACCCGACCAGCGCAACGACCCCGAACAGCTCCCACTGCAGCGCGTAGGACAGGAACGGGCCGGAGTCGGTCTGCGGTACCTCGATGGGGGTGAGCACACCGGGGCTCTGCGCGGTCAGCTGGACGAAACCCATCAGGAACGTCTCGCCCGGCTGCGCACCGAAGGCGTCCACGATCATCCGGGCGCTGATCTCGGTGACCTGGACCTGGCCGTTTGCGGTGGTGGGTGGCCGGTTCGCCGGGTCAAGTTGGTCGTCCTGGACCCGGCCCGTGATGCTCACCCGGCCGGTCGGCACGTCGGGGATCGCCATCCCCTTGCTCACCTCCGCGAACGGAACCGAACCCCGGTCCACCAAGAGGGTTTCGCCGGTGGCCAGCCGGAACGGCAGCACGATCTCGGAGATCGGCTGGCCGGCCGTCGTCTGCCGGAGCCGGACCTGCACCTGACGGGCGGGGTCGAACGTGCCGGTGGCGGTCACCACATGCCAGGTCGCCGATTCGGGTGGCGGGGAGGACGTCGACATCAGGTCGAGCACCGGGACCGGGGGCGCGGTGACGGCCGCGGTAATGGCCGCGTTCTGCGCGGATCGCTCGGCGTTGCGGCTGAACTGCCAGGGTGCGAGCACGAAGAAGCAGGCTCCGGCGAACGCCAACGCGGCCACGATCACCGCGATCCAACCGGGTCGCAGCAGGAACGCCAGGCGTCTCATCGACCCTGCTCGGCCAGTCGCCGGCGGATCTCGTCGATCACCCCGGGCATGGCCGCCACCGTCATCTCCAGGACCTCGACGAAGCCTTCGTGCGGTCCGTAGTAGGGATCGGGGATCTCGTCGCCGTCCGCGTCCGGATCGAATGAGCGCAACAGGACCACCTTCGGGCGGTCGGGCTCGGCGAGCATCCGCTTGATCAGGGCGCGGTGGTCGCGGTCGGCGGCCAGCACCAGATCGATCCCGGCCAGCTCGGCCCTGGTCAGCTGGCGGGCGATGTGCTCGGTGGGGTAGCCGGCCTCACGCAGCACCCGGGTCGACCCGCGGTGCGCGCCGGACCCGATGTGCCAGTCGCCGGTGCCGGCGCTGGACACCCGCACCCGGTCGGACAGTCCGGCCTCCTGCACCGCACGCCGCAGCACCTGCTCGCCGATCGGGGAGCGGCAGATGTTTCCCGTGCACACGACGCAGACGTGGAAGGGCTCGAACGTCACCGAGTCATTGTCCCCCCAGGAATCGGCGGCCTGACACACTGCGTCCGTGACGCGGATCCGTGACGTGCTGGACACCCTGGAGCGGGCCTACCCGGCGGCGCTGGCCGCGAACTGGGACACCGGGATCGGCCTGACCTGCGGCGACCCCGAGGACGAGGTCAGGGCCGTGCTGCTTGCCGTGGACGTGGACGCGGTGACCGTGGCCGAGGCGGTGGCCGCGGGGGCGCAGCTGTTGCTCACCCACCACCCGCTGCTGTTCCGGCCGGTGCAGTCGGTCGCCGCGGATTCGGCCAAGGGCGGCCTGGTGCACCGGATGATCCGGTCCGGGGTGGCCCACGTGGCCGCTCATACCAACGCGGACACCGCGGTCGGCGGGGTCAACGACGCGCTGGCCGACGCGCTCGGACTCGGTGGGACCCGCCCGCTGGTGCCGCACGCCGACGGTGTGACGGGCAGCGGCCGGGTCGGCGCGCTGGCAGCGCCGATGACGCTCGCCCAGTTCGCCGCTCTCGCCGCCGAGCGGTTGCCGGGCACCGCCGGCGGGGTGCGTGCCGCCGGGGAACCCGATCGGATGATCGGTACCGTCGCGGTGTGCGGCGGTGCGGGCGACTCCTACCTGGCGGCCGCGGCCGCTGCCGGCGTGGATGTGTATCTGACCTCCGACCTGCGTCACCACGTCGTCGGCGAGTTCGTCGCCGACCCGGAGAACCCTGCCGTGGTCGACGTCGCGCACTGGTCGGGGGAATGGCCGTGGCTGCCGGTGGCCGCCGACCTGCTACGCGCCGAGCACCCCGACCTGACCGTCACCGTGTCCACCACGCGCACCGACCCGTGGACCGTGCACGCTGCGTCCGGTGCGGTCGGGTAGCGTCGGGCGCCGGTGCCGACAACTGGGTGGTGAGCCGTGCCTGCCAAAGCCGATCCGTTCGTCCAGCGGCGGCTGGTGGACGTCGCGCGCATCGACCGGGCGGTGGCCGCCGCGGAGCACCGCCGGCGCACCCTGCCCGAGCTTGCGGCGATTGCTGCGGGCGCGGTCGACGCCGACCGGCTGCGCGGCGCGCTCGTTCTCAAGCAGGCCGAGATCGGTGACCTGGACCGGGAATCGCGCAAGCTGGACAACGAGATCGAGCAGGTCCGCACCCGGGCGAAGCGGGACACCGACCGCCTCGCGTCCGGGGGAGCGCCGGCGAAAGACCTCGAGAGCCTGCAGCACGAGCTGACCTCGCTGGCGCGCCGGCAGTCCACGCTGGAGGACGAGGCTCTCGAGCTGATGGAGCGCCGGGAGGTTGCCGACGCCGAGCTGGCGCGGACCGAGCGTGAGCTCGCGGCCGTCCGGGCCGAGGTCACGGCCGCCGAGCGGCGCCGCGATGACGCGTTCGCCGACATCGACGACGAGATCGCACGGGCCGCGGCGCAGCGCGCCGAGCTGACCGACGGCATGCCGGCCGATCTGATCAGGTTGTACGAGCAGATCCGCGCCCGGGGGCGGACGGCCGCCGGTGCGCTCAACGGCTCGCGGTGCGAGGCGTGCCGGATGGACCTGGACCGCAGCGCGCTGACCCAGATCTGGGCGGCCGGGGTGGACGAGGTCGTCCGGTGCACGGAGTGCGGCGCGATCCTGATCCGCACGTGACGGGGCGGGCGGGACGGCCCGGTCGCGTCGTCATGCAGGCCGACGGCGGTTCCCGGGGCAATCCCGGTCCCGCTGGATACGGCGCGGTGGTGTTCGACCCCTCCGGCGCGGTGCTGGCCGAGCGGGCCGCGGCCATCGGACGGGCCACCAACAACGTCGCCGAATACTCGGGGCTGATCGCCGGGCTGGAGGCGGCGCTGGACCTTGGGGCAACGGACGTGACCGTCCGGATGGATTCCAAACTGGTGGTCGAGCAGATGTCGGGCCGCTGGAAGGTCAAGCATCCGGACATGAAGCCGTTGGCGCTGGCCGCGTCCCGGCTGGTGAACCGGTTCGACGCGGTGGCCTTCGAGTGGGTGCCGCGGGCGCGCAACAAGCACGCCGACCGGCTGGCCAACGAGGCGATGGACGCGGCGGCGGCCGGCCGGGGGTGGGAGGCACCGGATCCGCCGTCGTCTGCTGAGTCGCCGGCGACCGCTGAACCGCTCCCGACTGCTGAGCCACCGCCCTCACCTGCTGAGCCGCTCGAGGCGACCGAGCCGGATCCGGCAGCCGCGTTGCCCGCTCCGCGCGACGGCCACCCGACCCGGTTCCTGGTGGTCCGGCACGGTGAGTCCACCTACGGTGCACATGGGCGGTTCACCGGCCGTGAGGACGTGCCGCTGACCGACCGAGGCCGCCGGCAGGCCGCGGCGGTGGCCCGCCGGGTCGCGTCGCTGGGACCCGCCGTTGTTCTCACCTCTCCGCTCGGTCGCTGCCGGGAGACCGCGGACGCGATCGCCGGCGTGGCGCCGGTTCCTGTCATGACGGACGACCGGCTGGTGGACGAGGCGCTGGGTGATTGGGCGGGCCTGCGGGTGAGCGAGATCGAGAGCGGCTGGCCGGAGGCGTTCGCGGCGTGGCGGCGCGATCCGGCCGCCGTCCCCCCCGGCGGGGGCGAGTCGTTCACCCAGGTGCGGGACCGGGTGCGGCCGTTGATGACGCAGACTCTGAGCGACTACCGCGGGCACACCGTCGTCCTGGTCACTCACGGGGCCGTCGTCAAGATGATCCTGACCACCGCGCTGCAGGTGGATCCGGTTGTGGCGTACCGGCTCCGGGTGGACACCGGATCGTTGTCGGCGTTCAGCGTCGCCGAGGACGCCGGGATCGTGGTCTGGGCCGTGAACGAGACCGGACATCTTGGCTGACCGGTCCGGTGCTTGGTCGGCGCCTCAGACCGCCTTGTGGGCGGTGCCCTCGTAGAGATAACCGGCATACCGCGGGGCGCCCTTGAGGTAGTGCTCACGCTCGTCCGTCAGGTCGAAACCGGCACTCCGCAGCACCGCGGGGACGTCGGTGTCCAGCCGGCATGCGGACATCCGACGGCTCAGCCGGTTCAGCCGGTGCTGCCACCTGAGCACGGAGGGGTCGCGGCTCGCGCCGTGCTCGAGGTAGACGACGAAGCCGCCGGGCACGAGCGCCCGTCGCAGCTCACCGGCCGCCGCCTGTTGGTCGGCGATCGAGCAGAGGGTGAAGGTGACCAGCGCGCAGTCGACGGACTCGTCACGCAGCGGCAGGTGCTGACCGTCCGGACCCACGAAGTCGATCGGCACCGGTGCGGCCGCGACCCGCGGTTGCGCCAGTTGCCGCGCCAGCGCCGATGGCTCGATGGCGTGCACTCCGGTCACCCTCGGCGGGTAGTGGGCCACGTTCAAGCCGGAGCCGAAACCGATCTCGACCACCTCGCCACGCAGCGGCGCGCAGATCCGGTCGCGGAGCCGGTGGACCTCGTCGATGTCCAGTGCCTTGTTGTGGATCCTGGGCAGGACGCGCTCGCGGTAGAACCCCATGAGGCACATCCTGCTCCCGTGCCGGTGGCGATTCGCCCGAATCATCCGAATCGAGCGTCATGGCCGGTTGCCCGCCCGGCAGACCGAGGATTGACTGGGGCGCGTGCACCTGGGTCGCCGGGCCGAGCGGTTCGCGGACCGGGTCGAGGCGGGACGTGCCCTTGGCCGTCTCGTATCGGCCCGGCTGGCCGAGACGGCCGCATCCGACCCGATTGTGCTCGGTCTGCCGCGGGGCGGGGTTCCCGTGGCCGCCGAAGTGGCCCGCGCGGTTGGCGCACCGCTGGACGTGCTGCTGGTGCGCAAGGTCGGCGTGCCGGGTCAGCCCGAGCTGGCGATGGGCGCGGTCGCCGCGGTCGGCGACGTGGTTGAAGTCGTCACCAACGAGGTCGTGATCGGCCGGTTGCGGATCCCGGACCACGTTTTCCGGTCCGTGCTGGACCAGGAGATGGCCGAGCTGCGGCGACGGGCCGCCATCTACCGGGGGGACAGGCCGACGCCGACAATCTCCGGTCGGACCGTCGTCCTGGTCGATGACGGGCTGGCCACCGGGTCCACCATGCGGGCCGCGGCGGCCGCCGTGCGCCGCCGTGATCCCGAGTCGGTGGTGGTGGCGGTGCCGGTCGGTGCGACCGATACCTGCCACCGTCTCGCGGCCGAGGTGGACGGGGTGATCTGTGCGTTGTCGCCGAGTCCGTTCCGGGCCGTGCACCAGGGCTACGACGACTTCAGGCAGACCACGGACGCCGAGGTGCTGGCCGCGCTCGCGTACGATCGTCGCGGATGAGTCCGCCGGGCGACCGCGGCCACACGATCCCCGGGTAGGCCCGGGACACGAGGTGGTCGAGGAAAGTCCGGGCTCCACAGGGCAGGGTGGTTGCTAACGGCAACCCGGCGTGAGCCGCGGGAAAGTGCCACAGAGAACAGACCGCCGGGCGCCCTCGGGTGCCCGGTGAGGGTGAAACGGTGGTGTAAGAGACCACCAGCGCCCCGGGTGACCGGTGCGGCTCGGTAAACCCCACCCGGAGCAAGGTCGAAAAGCCGCGTCCTGACGGGCGTGGTGCGCAGGCGTTCGAGGGCTGCCCGCCCGAGCCTGCGGGTGGACCGCTGGAGCGTGCCGGCAACGGCACGTCGAGATGGATGGTCGCCCACCGGGATCGCCGCGAGGCGCCCGGGGACAGAACCCGGCTTACAGGCGGGCTCATCCACTCTCACCTAGCCTGACCCAATGCCGGCCCGGACGATCGTCGCGCCACCGAAGGCCATCGACTTCGCCACGATCCGCGATGAGCTGGGCATCCCCGATGGCTATCCACCCGCCGCGGTGGCGCAGGCCAGGGCGTCGGCGGTGGCCGACCGGGGATCCCCCGGGCCGCTCGACGTCCCGTTCGTCACACTCGACCCGCCGGGTTCCCGTGATCTGGACCAGGCCGTGCACCTGGCCCGTCACGACGGCGGCTACCTGGTCCGGTATGCGATCGCCGACGTGGCCGGCTTCGTGGAGCCGGCCGGACCGCTCGCGGCCGAGACCTGGCGCCGCGGCGCGACCTTCTACAGCCCGGACCTATCGACGCCGCTGCATCCGGTCGAACTGTCCGAGGGCGCGGCGAGCCTGCTGCCCGGGGTCCGCCGACCGGCCGTCGTGTGGACCATCGCGCTGAACGCGTCCGGCGAAGCGGTCCGGGTCGACGTCCGCCGCGCCACGGTGGAGTCGGTCGCACAACTGGACTATCCGTCGGCGCAGGTGGACGCGGATCGCGGCCGGCTGCATCCGTCGGTGGCCCTGTTGCCTGAGATTGCCGAGCTGCGAAGGGATCTGGCCAGGCGGCGCGGGGCGATCAGCCTCGACATCCCGGACACCGAGGTGGTGCTCGGACCGGACGGCAGATGGACGCTGGAACGGCGGGCGGTGCTGGCGATCGAGCGAATGAACGCGGAGATCAGCCTGCTCACGGGCATGTGCGCGGCACGGATCATGCTCGACGGCGGGGTCGGTCTGCTACGCACCCTGCCGCCGCCGTCGGACCGGCAGATCGACCTGCTGCGCCGGGCGACCGCGGCGCTGGGCATCCCGTGGCCGGCGACGATGCCGGTCTCCGAGGTGATCGCCGGGCTGGACGGCAATCGCCCGCGGGACGCGGCGTTCCTGGAGGACGCGGTGCGGTTGCTGCGCGGCGCCGGGTACGTCGCGTTCGACGGTGCGGAGCCGGAACGCCGGGAGCACGGTGGCGTCGGCGGGCCGTACGCACACGTGACCGCGCCCCTGCGCCGGCTCGCGGACCGGTACGCGACCGAAGTGTGCCTGGCCCTGCACGCGGGCCGACCGGTGCCGCAGTGGGCCCGTGCGGCGCTGCCCGACCTGCCCGCGACGATGACCGCCGCCGACCGCAGGGCGTCGGAGCTCGCCAGGGCCTGCGCGGGTGCCGTATCGGCGTTCGTGCTGCATGGCCGGGAGGGGGAGGCATTCGCAGCCACCGTGGTGCAGCTGGAGCCGCAGAAGCGACGGGCGATCGTCGTCCTGCACGAGCCGCCGGTGCGCGCGCACTGCCCGCCGGACGGTCTCGTCGAGGGATCGGTGATCACGGTCCGGCTGGTGTCGGCCGACCCGGCGACGCACAGATTCGTGGTCGAGCCCGCCTGAAGTCCACCGGGCATGGCAGGCTGCTGGGCATGGGTGACGAGATCGGCCAGAGCAAGGGCTTCTACTACAACATCAAGACCGGCCAGGTCGAGCGTGAGGGGCAGAGCAAGGCCAAGGAGCTGCTCGGGCCCTTCGACACGCAGGAGGAGGCGGCCAACGCCCTGGAGATCATTCGGGAGCGGGAGCAGCGCAAGCGTGCCGAGGACGCCCAGTGGCGCAGCAAGTAGCTCGCGGCTTCCGGTAAGCACTCGTGGCTGCCGGTAGGTAGAGCTCGGCCACCGCGGGGCCACCGGCTCGTCACACGGCCGATGGCATCATCTCGGGGTGACCTCCGCTTCGCGGCGCCTGCTACCCGCGGCCCTGCTGTTGAGCCTGCTGGTGGCCGCCTGCTCCAGCGCCGTACCGGGTGCCCCGTCCATCGGTAGCTCACCCGCCCTCGGGCCGGCGACGGCATCGAGCTCCCCGACGTACCCGCCGAACACCGACATCGGGCCGATACCAACGGGTCTGGCGAGCTTCTACCAGCAGCGGCTGGACTGGGAGTCCTGTGCCGACCTCGTCGTCGACGAGGAGACCAGGTTCTACGCCTCTGCCTCGCTGCAGTGCGCCGATCTGACGGTGCCGCTGTCCTACGACGAGCCCGGCGGGCCGACGATCACGTTGAAGGTGCTGCGCAAGCCGGCGACCGATCCGGCGAGCCGGATCGGGTCCGTGATCACCAATCCGGGTGGCCCGGGTGCCTCGGGCGTGGAGAACGCCGGCGCCATCGGCGCCTACGGTCTGGCCAGGACCATCAACACCCGACTCGATCTGGTGGGATTCGACCCCCGCGGGGTGGCCGCATCGAGGCCGCAGATCCAGTGCCAGACCGACGCCGAGCGGGATGCCAGCCGGGCGATCGCCCGCCGCACTCGAGACCAGGCGGACGTCGACGCCGCGAACGCCAGGGCCCAGCAGTTCGCCGAGGGTTGCGCCGCATTGTCGGGGCCGCCGGACGGCATCGACGGCGCCTCGTTCCTGGCCAACGTCGGGACCACCAACGCGGCGCGGGACATGGACGTGCTGCGGGCGGTTCTCGGCGACCCCCAGCTGACCTACATCGGATGGTCCTACGGGACGTCCATCGGCACCGAGTACGCACGACTGTTTCCGGCGAACGTCCGGGCGATGATCCTGGACGGGGCGGTCGACCCCAACGAGGACGCGGCCGCGGCCGCAGTGAGTCAGGCCGAAGGGTTCCAGCGCACCTTCCAGGACTTCGCGGCCTGGTGCGCCCAGCAGGCCCAGTGCGCGCTCGGCACGGACGCGACGAGGGCGACGGCCGCGTATCAGGCCGTGGTCCGGCCACTGCTCGACCACCCGCTGGCCCTGCCCGACGGGCGGGTGATCAGCTTCGACGACGCGATCACCGGAACCCAGCAGGCGCTGTACAGCGAGAGTTACTGGAAGTCGCTCGCCGATGCGCTGACCGCGTTGACCGGGGGGGATGGTTCGAAGCTGATGGCGCTGGCCGACACGTACGAGCAGCGCGACGCCGACGGCCACTACGCGAACATCGGTGCGGCGTTCACGGCGATCGGCTGCATCGACGGATCCCGGTCGGTCGACCCCGCGGTCGCCCAGCAGACCGCGGAGAAGCTGGCCGCGGTCGCCCCGTTCGCGGACACCGGCGATCCCCCCGCGGCGACGAAGGATCCCTGCGACTTCTGGGCGGCCCGACCGGTCCCGCTGGAGCCGGTCGAGTCCGTTCCGTCGGGCATGCCTCAGATCCTGGTCATCTCCACGACCCACGACCCGGCAACCCCGTACGAGGCAGGGGTCAACCTGGCCAGGGTTCTGGACGCCCGGCTGCTCTCGGTCGACGGGTCGAACCACACCGCCTTCCTCGGCATCGGCAACGCGTGCGTCGACGACATCGGCAACGACTACCTGCTCACTCTGAACCTGCCGGCCGACGGCACCACCTGCTGAACCGCGGGCCGGGCTCCGACCGGCTATCCCTGGTCGGACACCCACAGGTCCAGCAGACCCCGGAAGTGCGCGAGGAACCGCTCGTGCTCGTGCGGCGGGTAGGTGGTGCGGACGGTCTGGATCAGCAGCGCGTCGAACTCCGCCGAGGTGATCCAGTCGTAGACGATCTCCGGCAGCGAGGCCAGCGCGGTGGAGCAGAACTCCCGGTAACGGTCGGCCTCGAAATACTGGTCGGCCATCAGCGCGTACCGGCCCAGCTTGTCCGCCCAGTTCAGCTCCGGGTCGTCGGCAACGTCGAACCAGGCCCGGGAGTTGGTGTCCACCCGTGGTTTCCGCCCGGTGACCGCGCAGAACACCGACCATGACACGAGTTGCGTGATCGCCCACGGGAAGTAGTAGTGCAGCGAGGTGATCGCGATGTCCGGGCAGGCGTTGGCATAGTCGATCGGCTTGACCGAGGTGCCGGTCACCAGCGCCTCGCACGAGTTGAACTCCCACCGGAAGAACGCGTTGATGGTCCGCGACAGGGTCAGGATCTCCATCCCGGCCTCCGGCTGCAGGAAGTTGTGCGACACCTCGTACCTGTCGTGCATCGGCAGTTCGGGCCGGAACCGCATGATCTTGGTCTCCGGTCCGATGGTCAGCGATCGGGCGAACGAGTCGTAGGACGCCGCCGCCTGCAGGTGCATCAGCATCTGCCCGGACTCGTCGTAGGCCTGGTGCAGCGCCGCCTCGTCGTCGATCCGCGACACCCCGCGCCACGCCCCGCCGTCGAACGGCTTCATGAACATCGGGTAGCCGACCCGGGACGCCACCTCGTCCAGGTCGAAGGGCAGGTTGTACCGCTCGGCGGTGTACGCCCATTTCTCGTGGTCGACCGGGTTCTTGTAGGGGACGAGCACCGTCGCGGGGATGGCGAAGCCGAGCCGGATCATCGCGCAGTACGCGGAGTGCTTCTCCATCGCCTGGAAGGTGAACGGGTTGTTCAGCAGGTAGGTGTCGTTCACCAGCGCCGCCTTCTTCAGCCACTCCCGCGGGTGGTAATACCACCAGGCGAGCCGGTCGATGACCACGTCGTGGCGGACCGGCGCGCGTAGATCGAACGGCTCGATGGTGATCCGCTCGGTGTCCACGTGATGTTCGACGCCGTGATGGGTGACCGGGCCGAGCCGTTTGGTCAACGTCTGGAAGGCAGCCGGCCAGTCGTTCTCGGTGCCCAGCAGCAGGCCGATCAGGTGGGTCGTCGAGTCATGTCGGGGCACGGTCATGCCCGCGATCCTTGCGGCCGGCGCAAGCGACGGCAACATGCGGGCCCGGCGCGCCCGGAAGCTCGATCGATTTGCCACGTTCAGCCCAGGATTCGCGTCGGGGACGGGCCGAACGTGACAAACGGGCGGTGTGGTCGGGCCGGCCCGTCAGCCGAGCGCCGGCAGGTAGACCGCCGCTTGCGCCCGCCAGCTTGGCCAGTCGTGCGGCCACTCGTGGCCCCATACGAACAGCTCGTGCGGGATCTGTTTGTCGGCGAGCACGGCGGCCAGCGCGCGGGTCGAACCGTTGGCGCCGGTGGTGTCCTCCCACATGCCGCTGCCTACGACCAGGGTGATCGCCAGCCGGGACCGCAGGTAGTCCAGGTGGCCGCCGTGGGTGTTGGGCAGGAACTGGAGCGGGCTGGTGAAGTAGGTGTCGTCGTCCGCGGCACCCCACCCGCGCCAGGCCCAGGGGTCGTAGTTGCCGGAGAGGCCGACGGCACGAGCGAACACATGAGGGTGCCGCAGCGCGAACAGCACCGCGTGGAACGCGCCCATGGACGGCCCGGCGGTGGCAATAGGAATGTCACTGTCGTCGCGCCCACCGATTCGGTGCCGGATGAACGGCACCACTCGCCAGATGAGCCAGTCCTCGTACCGGCGGTGGTTGCGGGCCCGGTCGGACAGCGGCATCCAGGACGCCGACCAGGAGTCGTGGTCGAACGAGGACACGCAGAACACGGTGATCCGGCCGTCGTCGATCGCCGGCCGGACCGCGTCCAGGATGCCGTTGTTCTCGAAGTCCCAGGGCGCGCCGCCCTCGCTGGGGAACCAGATCACCGGGCGCCCCCAGTGTCCGTGCACCGCGATCTCCGCCGACCCGCCCAGTGATGGGGCGTCCAGCCGGTGGTACTCGGTTCGTGTCATGCGGGTGAACCTAGTCGGCCGAGCTTGCGAGGCCGCCATGTCCTCAGCGTCGGCCGAGCGTGCGAGGCCGCCATGTGCCTCAGGTCGGCCGAGCGTGCGAGGCCGCCATGTCCTTCAGCCCAGGCGGTGGGCGCCGTCGCCGTCCGCGTTCCACCGGTTCACGATTGCCGTGGTGCGGGCCAGGCTCGCGGCGTCCTCCGGCCCGCAGCCCGTCTGCGCGGTCAGCGGGCACCACCGATACGGCGAGTACAGGTCCTGGTAGGACGCGACCCAGGCGACGTCGCTGGTGCTCCAGGCGCCGTCCGCGGCCCGGCTGAACTGGACCCGCACCAGCAACCCGTCCCGGGTGCCGGTGACGTCGGTGCCCTGGGCGGCGATGTCGTTGCCCAAGCCGTAGATGGCCCATTTGCCGTTGATCTTCTCCATCGGCTGCACCACGTGCGCGTGGTGGCCGTACACCAGGTCGATCGCCGGGTCGGCGAGCAACTTCTTCGCCGCCGCCTTCTGCTGTGCGTTGGGAGTGCCGTCGTACTCGTCGCCGGCGTGCATGGCGACCACGACCAGGTCCGCACCTGCCGCCCGCGCCGCCCTGGCCTTGGCCAGGATCGCGTCGGTGTCGATGGTGCCCGCCTGCCACGGTTCGTCCAGGGTCAGGCCGTTGAAGTCGTAGGTCACCGAGACGAGGCCGACGCGGCCGTTCGGGGTGTTGATGATCACCGGGCGCCGCGAGTCTGCCTCGGTGCGATAGGACCCGTCGTGCAGCAGGCCGGCGGCGTCCAGTTCGTCCAGCGTGCGGTCGATGCCGTCGGTGCCCTGGTCGAACGTGTGGTTGCTGGCGGTGGAGCAGGCGTCGTACCCGAGTTGCACCAGGGCCGGCAGCACCTGCGGCGGCACCGAGAACGAGGGATACCCGGAGAACGGGCCGCCGGCCGGTGCCAGCGGGGTTTCCAGGTGGCAGATGCCGATGTCTGCGCTGTCGATGTAGGGCTGCTGGGCGGACAGCATCGGGAAGAAGTCCATCGATCCGCCACCGTCCTGGCGCGACTGGGTGACCAGTTCGGGATGCAGCAGGACGTCCCCGGTCATCGCCAGCGTGATGCACCGCACGCCCGGGCACGGGTTGTTCTCGATCGGCCCGGCGACCGCAGGTGCGACGAGCCGGTCGGCGGCCGGGGTCGGGTCCGCCGCCGGCGTGGCGCTGGGCACGGAAGCCACGTCCTGGCTGGTCGCCGGCGGCTCGGTGGGGATCGGCGGGGGCTCGACCGCGGTCGAGACCGGCACCGAGACCCCCGGCACCGAGACCCTGGTGGGCTTGGGCGTGGTCGGCACCAGCGACGCGACGGTCGCCGGCGCGAGCGTGGAGGGCAGGGTCGCGTTCGCCGCGGCCGGTGTCAGGTCGATGGTTGCCGCGTCCAGACCGCCGGATGCGCACCCCCCGCAGGCCAGTGCGAGCACTGCCAGCAGCGCGACGGTCACGCTCCGTCGATGAACTCGCATCTGCCGGACGTTAACGGTGCGAAGGGCGCAGACCGCCGATGTCGGTCGGCGTTTCGCCGGATCGACCGCCCGAGGGGTATCAGCGCACCCGGTTGACCAGCTCGTCCAGGGCCGGGAACCAGGCGTCCCGCCAGCCGATCATGGTGTGCGCGTCGGGCACCAGCCGGAAGGTCACCGGGTATCCCTGGGATCGCAGGGCCTGCGCCATGGCCTCGTTGTTGAACCGGTTCTCCTCGATCGCCCCGCAGGTCAGCAACGTCGGTACGGTGCGGGGCGGTGCGTCGACGGACCGGTCCGGGCCGGCGCCGATCCGGCGCACGGCTGCGCACACCCGGTCGAAGTGGCGGTACCCGCTCTCCTGCGGATCCAGGGTCCGGGTGAAGAACGAGCCGGACTGCAGCGCCAGTGCCGACATCGAGCCGGGATGGCGGCGCTGCAGGGTGAGCATGGCCAGTGCCCCCAGGCTCGCTCCCAGCCCGACGATCGGGCCGGTCAACACCCGGGACGTCAGCCCCGGAAGCACGACCTCGGCCAGGTGGGCGGCGTACTCCGGGTCTGCGGAATACCACTGGTCCCGCAGCCCGGGCGGCGGATCCAGCAGGGCGACCCTGAGCGGCCGGGTCCGGGCGTGCGCCGCGGCCCACGACAGCAGGCGTCCCCGGGACGCCATGTCGGATCCGTCGTGCACCACCAGCAGGGGTGCCGGGCTGTCCGACCACAGCCCGGCCGGCGACCACAGCCTGGCCGGCACAGCGTGGTCGAGCCGCCCGGCCGGAGTCCGGATCTCGGTGACCGGGCCGCCGTCCGGGGTCAGCAGCCAACCGGGCTCCCGGTAGTCCGGAAAGCGGATCTCCGACTTGTCGCCGAACGGGTTCGGCACGTGCCGCGGATTGTCCGGATCGGTGGTCCACTCCGTGTGGCCGTCGCGCCGGACGGTGAACTGGTATTCCAGCCGCCAGGCCGCCGGCCGGGGCAGGTCGAGCATCCACACGCCGTCGGACCAGGCGAATTCCGGATCGACGTCACCGAGCATCCAGTCGACTTCCAGCCGGACACCGTCCAGGCCGTGCTCCGGGTCGGCCACCCGCAGCCGCACGCCGGCCGGACCGACCAGCGGGCCCACCGACGGTGCGGTCGACCCGCCGTCGGCGGGATCCTCCGCCCGCCGGTGCCTGGCTGACATCCGGTTACCGTACGTCATCGGTACGGTCGGGCATGCTTGCTGAGCCGTGGTGCGCCGGCGACGCGGTAGTGCGGCGAAAAGGCGGTGCGGCGACAAGGCGGTGCGGCGACAACGGCGGTGCGGCAACAACGGAGTAACTCCTTCTACATAGGGTGTGCGTCATGGATCGGCAGCAGCAGTTCGTCCTGCGCACCCTGGAAGAGCGGGACATCCGCTTCGTCCGGCTCTGGTTCACCGACGTGCTCGGCTTCCTGAAGAACGTCGCTGTGGCCCCGGCCGAACTCGAAGGCGCGTTCAACGAGGGCATCGGCTTCGACGGGTCGGCGATCGAGGGCTTCGCCCGGGTGTTCGAGTCCGACATGGTCGCCCGACCCGACCCGTCCACGTTCCAGGTGCTGCCGTGGGAGGCGGACGGCGGCCGGGTGTACTCGGCGCGGATGTTCTGCGACATCACCATGCCGGACGGGTCACCGTCGTGGGCCGACCCGCGGCATGTGTTGCGCCGCGCCATGGGCGACGCGGCCTCCCTCGGCTTCACCTGCTACGTGCACCCGGAGATCGAGTTCTTCCTGTTCAAGGACCTGCCCGACGACGGCACCCCGCCCGAGCCGGCCGACCAGGGCGGGTTCTTCGACCAGTCCTCGCACGACGCCGCGCCGCACTTCCGTCGTCGGGCGATCGAGACTCTCGAGGCGATGGGTATCTCGGTGGAGTTCTCCCACCACGAGGGGGCGCCGGGCCAGCAGGAGATCGACCTGCGGTACGCGGACGCGCTGACCATGGCCGACAACGTGATGTCGTTCCGGTACGTGGTCAAGGAGGTCGCGCTCACCCAGGGGGTGCGGGCCTCGTTCATGCCCAAGCCGTACGTGCAGCACCCGGGTTCGGCGATGCACACGCACTTCTCGCTGTTCGACGGGGAGACCAACGCCTTCCACGACCCGGACGAC
>CAYZBB010000056.1:0-34587 GCA_964476495.1 uncultured Actinomycetes bacterium
GACGATGTTGGCTAATGAAACGCCGAAGTGCGTCATTAAGTCAGAAACACGTCAGACGTGCGGCGCAAGATCGCCATGTATGACGATGTTGGGTCGCCACCTCCTCGACACCGGCCAGTTGCGGCCCGGCATCGAACTCGGCGAGGTACGTGATCTGCTGTGGAATACCTCGCCGTCGACTCCTGCGAACGACTCGTCATGATCCGCGGCTGGTCATCGGAGCGCTACGCGGCGTGGTTCAGCCGGGCAATCACCGCCGCCCGCTCAGTCCGGATGCAGCACGACGTCGAAGGTGCCGTCCGGGTCATCGAACGTGCGCCGCCAGCTACGGCCCGGCCAGAACAGGTGCACCGTCCGGGCCTCCGGCCGGTACAGCGCGGTGTACACGGTGCCGAACGCCCGCCAGTAGTGCGTGGAGTACAGCGGCGGCTTGAGGAACGAGTTCACCAGGTCGGTCGGTGTCGGATCGGTGGCGACCAGCTCGGCGAGCCGGTCCCGCCGTGGCACGCTGGCGAACTGCTGGGCGTGCTCGATGCTGTCGGGAACCTCGCCGCGGTGGTTGGTGGCGATGGGGGAGTCGCTGAACTCGGGTTCCCGGTCGGGTGCGACGAATGCGGTCAGCACCTTTCGTGAGCCATCGACCACGGTCAGGTTGTAGGCCATTGCCACCGGCATGCGGGTCAGAATCTCCCGCACCTCCTCCGTGGTGGTGGCGACTTCCAGCAGGTATCGCACCACCAGCGACACCGCGAACCCCGGTCCGGATCCGCGCCGCCCGCCGAAGCTGAGGGATACGACAAGCCCGTCCTCGTTCATCCCGTCCGTCAGCCCCCACAGGCAGTCACCGTTGCCGATGACCCGGCGGCCGGTGAAGGCGGTGGAGATGAGCACCCGCTCCCACAGGGCCGGGGAGTAGTCGTAATTGCGGCAGAGTGCGACCTGCGGCTCGGTGACCACCGCCTGGGAGCAGCCGGGTAGGAACCGCGGCGGGTCCCACAGCGTCAGCATCCTCGCCGCGACATCGTCGGCGGGCAGCCCGATGCCGGCCACCGCCTGCTGGGCGAGGTCGACCATCCGCAGGTAGCTCGGTCGCAGTTCGGGCATGTGCAGGGCGAGCATGTCCTGCGCCAGCTCGAGGGTGGGTCGCGTCCTGACGTCCCTCTGCAGGTACCACCGTCGGTAGCCGGGCCATGTAGCTGCGAAGAGGGCCTGCCACCGGGGGCCGGGCGCGGGCTCGTTGATTCCGTAGACGGTCAGCGGGATCGGCGCTTCGGTGTCGGGCGGTCTGGGCGTGGGTAGTGGACGCGGAAAGGGGTTGAGCCCCTTGCGCCGGCCACTGCCCAGCACCATCGTCGACCGCCCGTCCGTCCGTCGTGGGTCATCCGGGGACGGCCCGCCCGCCATCATCCCCCGGGCACCGGCCCACCGTCGGCTCGGGCGGCTCGGTCCGGGGTCCCATCCCGCGCGTCCGGCCCGCGGTTCTCCCTCGCTCGTCCTGCCGTCGGTCCTGCCTCGCTCGTCCTGCCGCCGGTCCAGCCTCGCTCGTCCGGCCGCCGGTCCTGCCTCGCTCGTTCGGCCGTCGGTCCTGCCGCCCGCCCGTTTGCCACATTCAGCCTGTTCTCGGCGCGGGGGACGTCGGAACGTGGCAAACGGCTGGGCGAACCTGCGCGACGTTCACGACGGAGGGCGCCAGCCTGCCTGCATGAGCGCTACCCCTACCCGCCGGACGACATCATCGGGGTTGCCGAAGAAGGACGTCTTGGAGATCCGGACGACCCGCCACCCGTCCGCCGCCAGGGCGTCCACCCGGATCAGATCGTTGTCGAACTGACGCGGATCCGTCCGATGGTGGTCACCGTCGTACTCGACGATCACTCGCCACTCGTCGTACACCATGTCGCACCGACCAAGGAACGTGCCGGAATCGTTGTAGATGTCGATGTTCAGCCGCGGCTCCGGCAGTCCCGCCCACACCAGCGCGAGGCGCACCAAGGTCTCGGGCCTCGACTCGGCGCCCGGGCGGATGAGTCCGAGTGCCTGCTCAGCCCGCCCCTTGCCGGGCCCGCGGTACCACTTGACCCGTTCGGACACCGACTCGATGGTGGCGTAGGGACGACCGGCCGCGCCGTACCGGGGCTTCAGCACCAGCGCGTCGCCGACCGCGACCAGATCCGGCGTCGACAGAACCGAGCCGAGGTGGCAGAACAGGCTCGCCGCATCGGTGACCGGGATGTCCGAGCGCCAGACGGTACCGACCTCCTGGTCGGAGATCTGGTGCCCGATCACGCCCTTGCGCCGCGGCGCATGATCCGGGGCGAACGCGCTGATGTGCATAGGTTCGTCCGGTCGGGCGGTCGGCAGGGGGAGCGGCCAGATGCGGGCGGCTGTGATCGAGCTGATCACCGCACCTTGGCAGACCATGATCAGCGCCGCCCGGCACCGAATCCGCAGGGCATTGGCCGGATCGGCGGAAGGATCGGCCGGACCACCGGCAACCGCACGCACCCCACGGAACGGGACCACCAGGTCCTTGCCCCGCATCCGTTTGAAGCTGTAACCCGTCCAATGCGGGGTGAAGGGGATGTTCAGCAGGTCGCTCGGGATCGGTTGGCGCGGCGTCATGCGGACACGATGACCGATCGGCGGAGGCGACCGCTCCGGTTATCCACAGCGATGGGCCCGCCCGCCGCTCAATTGCCGAATTCGGCCGTGATCGGGGCTCGCGGAGGGCTGAAAGTGGCAGATCGGGGCGATGGATGGCGTGAGGTCAGATCGGACGGAGCCGGCATGTGGACAACTCGACCGTGCCCGCGATCGACTTGCCAGATTCGGCCCTGTCGCGCGCGGATTCACGGCGGAAAGTGGCAAATCGAGCCTGAACGGGCGCGGGCGAGTCTGAACGGGCGCGGGCGAGCCTGAACGGCGCGCGGGGCGAGCGAGGTCACGCGCCGACGAGCCTGAACGGGGTGCCGGGGAGCCTGACGGGTGCGGGCGCGCGAGATCACGCCTCGCCGACGAGCCTGAACGAGGGCGTGCCCCTCGAGGCGAGAGAGTGGCACATCGATCGGGAGCGGGTGGTCCGGGCCGTCGACCCGGTGTTGCCCCGGCCCGACCGTTCGGCAACGATCAACGCCATGAGCGAGCAGAGCGCCACTGTCGGCAGGGCACCCTTCGGGCAACGGCCCCTGAAGGGCATCGCGGAGATCCGACATTTCTTCCGGACCAACACCACTCCCGTGTTCTTCATCGGCGCGACGCCGTTCAACCTGCTCGGTCTGGACCGGTGGGTTCGCAACTTCGAATACGTCACTTACTACGACGCTTGGGACGGCGCCCACCCGCGGGTGTTCACGCCGAAGGACAAGCCGTACGTCGAGTTCGAGAGCGGCGAGGAGATCAACAATTATCTGCTGCAGCATCCCGAGGTGCGCGCCTATATGCAGCGCAACGGCGGCCGGCCGAAGGTGGCGATGGTCTTCTTCGACGAGGAGACCGAGAAGATATGCAGCGAGCTCGGCTACGACCTGATTCTGCCGTCGGCGGCGCTGCGAGAGCACCTCGACTCCAAGATCGTCACGACCCGGCTGGGCAACGAGGCGGGTGCCCCGAGCGTGCCGAACATCCTGACCTCGGTGGATTCCTGGGACCAGCTGGTCGAGGAATGCACCGCGGCCGGGTTGGGCACCGACGTGGTGCTGCAGACTCCGTACGGGGACTCCGGCAAGACCACTTTCTTCCTGTCCAGCCAGGCGGACTGGGACCGGAACGCGGGCGACATCGTCGGCCAGCAGCAGAAGATCATGAAGCGGATCAACAACCGCGGCATCGCGGTGGAGGCGGTGCTGACCCGGCACGGCACCGTCGTCGGCCCGTTCATGTCGGAGCTGGTCGGGCATGCCGCGCTGACCCCGTACAAGGGCGGCTGGTGCGGCAATGAGATGTATCCCGAGGTGCTGACCGGACTGCGCCGGGAGAAGGCGACGCAGCTGGTGCGCCGACTCGGCGACCGGCTGGCCGGTGAGGGCTACAAGGGCTTCTTCGAGGTGGACGTGCTGGTCGATCTGGATTCGGAGGAGGTGTACCTGGGTGAGTTGAATCCGCGGATCAGCGGGGCGTCGTCGATCACCAACGTCACCGCCGGTGCGTACTCGGACATGCCGCTGTTCCTGTTCCACCTGCTGGAGTACATGGGCGTGGACTACGAGCTGGACGTGGACGAGATCAACCACCGCTGGGAGGATCTCGCCGCAGTGGACGTCTGGTCGCAGATGGTGATCAAGGAGACGTCGGCAGACGTGGAGCAGATCACGCAGGCCGCACGGACCGGCCAGTGGTACTTCGACGATGCCGGCGAGTTGCACTTCCGTCGCGCCGCGCTTGACTGGCATCAGCTGCAACGGGAAAGCGAGTGCTTCTTCCTTCGTATCTACGGCGTGGGTGATTATCGTTGGAAGGGAGCTGATCTCGGCGTTCTGGTGACCAAAGGCCGGCTGCAGACGGAGGATCCGGAGGTTGCGCCACCCGGGGAGCCCGATGCGGAACCCGTCGCGCCCGACCTGATCTCGCCTGCCGAGTCAAAGGCGGCGCCGGTAGGTGTCGAGGAGGTCTTGGCGCCGGCCGGCAAGCCCCGGCTCACCGCGCGGGCGCGTCGCCTGATCGACGCCATCCGCGGCCAGTACGCCGGCGTGCCGGTGGGGGCCGAATTCGTCGTGCCGGTGACGTCCGTCGGGGTGAAATCAAGCTCCTGAGCGGCGCCGGGTCGTCCTGGTTCGCTGATCAAAGCCACGCCGTGACGGGCAGAATGGGCGCAGGCACGCTGAATTGATCAGCGAAGTGCCAGTGATCAGCGCAGTGCCACTGACCAGCGCAGTGCGGGGAGGCGACCCTGCCCGAAGCGCGGAAACAGCCCGCGGTGGCGTCAGATCAGCCCGGCGGAAAGGCTCAGCTGGAAACCGATCATGTCGATCGCGGCCAGGGTGTCCAGCAGCAGAGACGGATCCTGCGGCAGTGGCCACGACGACAGCTTGACCACCACGAGCTCGCGGGCCGGCTCGACCCAGATCAGCTGACCGTGAATCCCCAGGCACAGCAGGACCTCTCGTCCACCGGGCAGCCAGAACTGGTTGCGGTAACCGCCGCCGGGCAACCAGGAGCCGTTCCCCGAGGCGGCGAACACGTCCCGGGTGTCGGGTGCGCCGGTGTAGCTGTCGGCGATCCACCATCCGGGCACCACCTGCTGCCCCTGGGCGAGGCCGCCGGACAGCAGCATCTGCCCGAACCGGCCGAGGTCACGCAGGGTCGCGGACAGGCCGCCGTCGGCGAACGCCGCGCCGGCCGGGTCGACCGCGGCGTCCATGTCCTGCTCGCAGCCCAGCCTCGCCCAGATCTTGGCCGACAGCAGGTCGGGCAGGCGGCTGCCCGTCGCCCGTTCGCACACCCAGCCGAGTATGTCGGTCTCGCACGAGCGGTACTCGAACGCCGACCCGTGCAACCGGTCGGCCTTGAGGGTGGCCAGGTACTCATACATCGAGGTCGGCAGATCGGGGTCCGTGCGCGGGGCCCAGCCGATGACCTGCTCCAGCAGCCGGACCTCGGCGGTCGGGTCGAGATAGGTCTCGGAGAAGCTCACCCCCGACCGCATGTCCAGCACATCGCGGACGGTGGCGCCACGGTAGCCGGAGCAGGCCAGTTCCGGTACGTATGCCTCGACGGGGCCGCCGATCTCCAGCACACCTTCGCCAGCGAGGATGCCGACCAAACAACCGACCAGGGACTTGGACACCGACATCAGGATGTGCGTGCGGTCGGCCGGCATCCCGTCGGGATAGAGCTCGGCGACGATCCGACCCCGGTGCACCGCAAGGAAACCGTCGGTGTAGCTGTCCGCCAGCACCTGCGCCACGGTCGACCAGCGGCCCTCCAGCCGCCGCACGGCCTGCTCCGGATCGAACCCGCCGCCGATCGGCAGCGGGACCACCGGACCGCTGCCCCGGGAGACCCGCGCGGTTGGCACGACCTCCCGGATGTGCTGGAAAGACCAGCGGTTGGTCGGCGCGTTCTGCCAGGTGGCCAGCGACCATCGGTCGGCCGGGTCCGGCGGGAAACCGATCATGGTCATGACGAGGGAGCTCCAGTGCAGGGTAGGGCGGCGCGGGTTCATTCCAGTGGGCGGGCGGGTTCATTGCGGGGCGAACGGGCGGGTCATTCCTCCGGGTCGAGCGGGAACATGTCGACGGTACCCAGCGAGAAGCGGATCACCTTGCCGTCACGGAAGTCCGCGACGGCAATGCCCTCAACCCGCCGGCCGTCAGAGGTCGCCCGCACCCGCCATTTGACATGGTTGCGCTTGACGATCTGCTTGCGGTTGTGGTCGATGACGACCCCGGCCGACAGCCGCTCGCTCAGGAACGTGCGCTGCACCGCCCGGTCCCGCGTCGCCGGTAGCTCGCGAAACGGTTCGGTCGACGCCACCACGGCGTCGTCGGCGAGGAAGTCGAACAACGCTTCCGCGTCGGCGGCGTCCCAGGCCTGCTCGAACCGCAGCGCGGCCAGGAATTCGCCGGCCTGGTCCTCTCCCTGCTCGATCAGCCCCCGAAGGAACCGCGGATCCCGGTTCAGCTTCGACGCGTACCCAAGCCGTTCCGAGGAGGGCGGCCGATTCATCTCCAGAATCCGCACGGTGACCGGGCGGTACGAGTCGGTGCGCAGCGCGCCTCGCTCGATCAGCTTGTCGATCTGCTCGATGAAGTTGAGTTCCTGGTACAGGGAGAGGTTGCCGCCCAGCTCGTTGCGCCGGTCCTCGATCTCCATCACACTGGTCGGCTCGGTGACCCGCTCGGTCGGGTTGATCTGGATCACCCAGATCTCGTCAGGGTGCGCGTACAGCAGATCGCCGACCGGTGGGTTCTGCGAGAAGAGGCCGTCCCAGTAAAGGTGACCGTCGACCGGCACCGACCGGAACAGATGCGGGATGGCCGCAGAGGCCAGCACGGCGTCGGCGGAGACCTCCCCGTTGCGGCTGCTGAACGCCTTGAACGAGCCGGACAGCACGTCGACCGCGCCGAGCAACAACAGCGGCGCGTCGTCGCCGGCGGCCGCGGCCAGTGCGGTCACCTCGCCGAAGTCCAGGGTGGACTCGAGAAGCCCGCGCAGGTGTTCCAGGGACATCACCGACGTCGGCGTGTTGTACGGGCTGATGGCCGGCGCGGACACGTAGTGCGCCATCCGGGAGGCGGCCAGGATCATCTCGTTGAGCACTCGTTCCGGCGGCGTGCCGGCCGAGTTGGCCGTCCAGAACGAGTCGAGCCGCTCCCGGGCCAGCGCGGGCTTGTCCTGGACCAGCGCGGACCAAGCCAGCAGCGCGCAGATCGCGCCGCCCGAGGTCCCGGACAGGCCGACCACCCGGTACCGATCGAGGACGTCCTGCGACATCCACCGGGAGAGCACACCTGCCGTGAAGGCCGTGTGGCTGCCGCCGCCCTGGCA
This sequence comes from uncultured Actinomycetes bacterium, assembly GCA_964476495.1. Taxonomy (GTDB): domain Bacteria; phylum Actinomycetota; class Actinomycetes; order Mycobacteriales; family Nakamurellaceae; genus Nakamurella. Next base: position 7,486 of record CAYZBB010000056.1, read on the forward strand.
GGCGATAGCGATGCGTGGCGCAGCGTCGGGTGCCATCGGTCGTTCCTCCAGCAGTAGGTGCAGGCCTGGTCAGCCTAGGTTCGGTGGACGCATCACCGACATCCGAGTCGACCCGGTGTGACTGAGTTCTCCGCCGGAACAGCACGGACGTAGGGTCAGGCCATGAGTGACCCCGCCGCCGCACCGAAGCAGCACCGCAAGCCGCACAGCCACGTCGTCACCGACGGTATCGAGCGGGCCCCGGCCCGCGGCATGCTGCGTGCGGTCGGCATGGGCGACGACGACTGGCGCAAGCCGCAGATCGGGGTGGCCAGCTCCTGGAACGAGATCACCCCCTGCAATCTGTCGCTGGACCGGCTGGCCAAGGCCGCCAAGCAGGGCGTTCACGAGGCGGACGGCTACCCGCTTGAGTTCGGCACGATCTCGGTCTCCGACGGCATCTCGATGGGCCACGGCGGCATGCACTACTCCCTGGTCAGCCGTGAGGTCATCGCGGATTCGGTGGAGACGGTGTTCCGGGCCGAGCAGCTGGACGGCGGCGTGCTGCTGGCCGGCTGCGACAAATCCGAGCCCGGAATGCTGATGGCCGCCGCCCGGCTGGACATCGCCGCGGTGTTCCTCTACGCGGGCTCAACCCTGCCCGGCCAGCTGGGCGGGGAGACCGTGACGATCATCGACGCCTTCGAGGGCGTCGGCGCCTGCCTGGCGGGCAAGATCAGCCGGGACCGGCTCACCGAGATCGAGAAGGCCATCTGTCCGGGTGAGGGTGCCTGCGGCGGCATGTACACGGCCAACACCATGGCCAGCGCGGCCGAGGCACTGGGCATGTCGCTTCCCGGCAGCGCCGCACCGCCGGCGCCCGACGTCCGGCGGGACAGCTTCGCGGTGCGCAGCGGGCAGGCCGTCGTCGCGCTGATCGACGCGGGCATCACCTCGAGGGACATCCTGACCAAGCAGGCCTTCGAGAACGCCATCACCGTTGTCATGGCGTTGGGTGGCTCCACCAACGCGGTGCTGCACCTGCTGGCCATTGCGCACGAGGCCGGAGTGGAACTCGTGCTCGATGATTTCAATCGGATCGGCGACCGCACCCCGCATCTGGCCGACGTCAAGCCTTTCGGCCGCTACGTGATGACCGACATCGACCGGATCGGCGGTGTCCCGGTGGTGATGAAGGCGCTGCTGGACGCGGGTCTGCTGCACGGCGACGCGCTGACCGTCACCGGCAGGACGATGGCCGAAAACCTGGCGGAGCTGAACCCGCCGGAGCTGGACGGCGATGTGCTGCGCAAGCTGTCCGATCCGATCCATGCCACCGGCGGCATCACCATCCTGCGCGGGTCGCTGGCCCCGGAGGGAGCGGTGATCAAAAGTGCCGGCGTCCCGTACCGGGAATTCACCGGGCCCGCCCGGGTGTTCGACGGCGAGGCCGGGGTGTTGGAGGCCGTCACCGACGGCACACTGGGCAAGGGCGACGTCATCGTCATCCGCTGGGAGGGCCCGAAGGGCGGCCCCGGCATGCGCGAAATGCTCGCCGTGACCGGCGCCATCAAGGGCGCCGGCCTGGGCAAGGACGTGCTGCTGCTGACCGACGGTCGGTTCTCCGGCGGCACCACCGGACCTTGCGTCGGGCACATCGCGCCGGAGGCGGCCCACGGCGGCCCGATCGCACTCGTCCGCGAGGGCGACCCGATCAGGCTGGACCTGGACGGGAAGACCCTGGACCTGCTGGTGGACGCCGACGAGCTGGACCGGCGCCGGGCGTCCTGGCGGCCCCGCGAGCAGAACCTGAACTTCGGGGTCGCCGGCAAGTACGCCAAGCTCGTCGGTTCGGCGGCCATGGGTGCGGTCTGCTCCTGAATGATCGGAGCATGAACACACGTGGCGAGCTGATCAAGCGGGGTCGCAGCAGGCGTTCGGCCATGCCACGCCGGGCCCATGACGCACTGCGCCTGCCGGACCGCGACCCGGTGGCGGTGCTCGAGGCGCAGAACGCGACCCGCGTCCCGGCCCTCGTACCGGTGCGGATGGGTCGCATGCTGCAGTCGCCGTTCACCTTCTACCGGGGTAGTGCAGCGGTGATGGCGCACGACCTCGCCACCTCCCCGGTGACCGGGACCATGGTCGTCTGCTGCGGCGACGCGCACATCTCCAACTTCGGGGTGTTCGCCTCGCCCGAGCGCAAGCTCATCTTCGACCTCAACGACTTCGACGAGGCGGCCGTGGCGCCATGGGAATGGGATCTCAAACGCCTGACCACCAGCGTCGTGCTCGCCGGGCGGGATGCGGGCAAGTCCGACGACCAGGCGCGCGATGCGGCGACGGCCGCCGCCCGCTCGTATCGGGAGACCCTGGCGCGGCTCGTCCGGATGACGGCGCTCGAGCGCTTCTACTTCACGGTCAGCGCGGCGGACGTCGAGGCCGCCGCCGGCCACGCCAACCGTGCCGTCGTGTCGAAGACGGCACGCAAGGCCATGCGGCGCACGTCCGACCAGGTCCTGAGCAGACTCACGGTGCAGGCACGGGACGGCGAACGCCGGATCGTCCCCGATCCGCCGATCCTGGTGCCGGCCGAGGACAAGCCGACCCGTCGGCTGGCCGCGGATGCGATCCGGCGCTATCGGCAGACCGCGCGCGAGGACGTGATCGTGCTGCTCGACAAGTTCCGGATGACCGATGTGGCGATGCGCGTGGTGGGTGTCGGGTCGGTCGGCACCCGATGCTTCATCGCCCTGCTCGTCGGACCCTCCGGTGAGCCATTGTTCGTGCAGGCCAAGGAGGCGCTGCCGTCCTCGCTGGAGACGCACGGCGGGATCGCCCAGCCCGTCGTCCCAGGGGCGGCGCGGCGATCCCGCCCCAGCCAGGGGCGGCGGGTCGTCGCGTACCAGCGGGTGCTGCAGTCGCACTCCGACCCGTTCCTCGGATGGCTGACGGGGCTGCGGCTGCCGACCGGGCAGCGGACCGACTTCTACTTCCGGCAGTTCCGCGACATGAAGGGGGCACCCGACCTCGGACGGCTCACGGCCGACCAGATCGAGGCGTTCGGCGGCCTGTGCGCCTCCCTGCTCGCGCGTGCCCACAGCCAGAGCCCGGGCGGCATGGAGGTCGCCGGCTACCTCGGCCGGTCACCGGTGTCCGACGAGGCGGTCGGCCGCTGGAGCCTCGCCTATGCCGATGTCGTCGAGCGCGACTACGCGGAGCTCAGCGATGCGGCGCGGACCGGGCGGATCCCCGTCGAGCACGGCGTGTAGGTCAGCCGAACAGCTGGCCGCCCAGCCAGGACACGGTCACCGCGAACAGCCCGATGAGCAGAGCGCGGCGAAGCTGGGGCCAGAGCCGGGTGTGGCCGAACCTGGAGATGACCACCGAGGTCAGGCTCAGCGAGAGCAACACGGCGATCAGCGTGATCGCGCCCTCCAGCGACGCGGGCGCGATCACCACGATCGTCAGCGGGATCGCCGCGCCGACGGCGAAGGACAGCCCGGCGCCCACTGCAACCACGAAGGGCGACGAAGACGCCGCCGCGATGCCGTACTCCGCCTCGGCGTGCGCGGCGAGTGCGTCGGTGGCACTGAGTTCCTCCGCGACCTGGCGCGCCAGCACAGGAGACAGGCCACGGGCTCGGTAGAGCTCGGTCAGCTCCGCGAGCTCCTCCTCGGGGCTGAGCTCGAGCAGACGCTGCTCCTCCTCGAGCACCGCGCGTTGCACGTCGCGCTCGGACGCAGCTTCTGCGTACTTGGCGCCGGCGAGGGCGAGCGCACCCGCGAACATCGCGGCAGCGGCGGCGAGCACGATCGCCGAGCCGCTGATGCCCGCCCCGGCGAAGCCCTCGACGATGCCCGCGGTGGCGACGATGCCGTCGTTGACGTCGACCATGCGCGCCGCGACCTGGGTCTGTTCCAGGCCCAATCGCTGTTCGAGCGAGCGGGGTGCAGCCGCGCCCGGCGGGTCCGGTTCGGCATCGGCGTACATCGGAGTCATTCTGGTCGTACCGCCTCGTGCTCGCTGGTCGTACCGCCTCGTACCGCCTCGTGCCCGCCCGGTGTCACTCGGGCCTGCTGCCCGTCGCGGACGGGCGAGCGGCATTCGACGCTTCGGGGACTCCGCGGCCGGCTACCTGTCGCGGTACGAGTCCGGCTGCTCGTAGTACTGATCGACGTACATCGGCTCGGCCTGGGTCGGGAATGCCTGGCCGACCGACCAGGTCGGGGATCGACGGACCGGCGCGAGCCCTGCGACCTTGAGCATCGACCTGCCGGCCGCGGGCCGGCCGGCGGAGCGTGCGCCGCCGCGGCCCGCCCGTACGGTCTTGCGCGGGGCGGCGTCGTTGGCCGCCTGCGCCGCGGCGGGGTGCGCCTTGCCGTACTCCTCGGCGACGTGGTCGAGCAGACCCTCGAGGAAGGCCTGGATCTGGACCCTGGTGGTGTCCCGCAGGGTGCGCAGGTACGCGGTCTGCTGGTCCAGTTCGGCCTGCGCCGATTGCGCGGTGAGCGTCAGCTGGGCAACCTTCTCGGTGGCCTCCCGCTCGATCGCGTCGGCCCGGCTCAACGCTTCCTCGTAGACGTGCCGAGCCTTGTCCTCGGTCTCCTGCTCGAGGGTGGCCGCGTTCTTTCGGGTGTCCTCGTAGAGTTCGCGGGCCTGTGCCATCACCTTGGCGCTGTACTGGTCGGCCTGTGCAACCGTGGTGTCCGCGGTCTCCTGGGCAGTGGTCAGCACGCTCATGGCCTGCGCGACCTCGTTGCTGTTGCTGTCCCGTTCGATGCGGTCCTTCAGCTCGGCGATCTGCGCCTCGTAGCCGGCCGTCGCCTCGTCCAGCTGCGTGCGCAGCCGGTCGACCACCCGGGCGCAGCGCACCACGAACGAGTCGACCTCGTGCTGGTCGTAGCCACGGCCGAAGCCCTTGGCCGTGGCGAAGGTGACCGTCTGGAGGTCCGCCCCGGTGATCGCGTCGAAGTTGTGCGGTCCGGGGGACGAGTCCGTCATGGAGTGCTCCTTTGATCGACCCGCATCATGCGTCGCCGTAGTCCTCGAACTTGATCTGATTGTCCGGGACACCGGCGGCGACGAGCTTCGCGACGGTGAACTGGACCATCGCGGGCGAGCCGCAGACCAGGACGTCGTGCGACGACCAGTCGGCGGCGTCCGCGACCACGTTGCCCAGCAGCCCCCGCGGGCCCTTCCACCGGATGTCGTCGGAGATGGCGATGACCACGGTCAGCCACGGGTACCGCTGCGCCAGCGCCTCCAGGTCCTTGCGGTCGTAGATCTCGCGCACCGAGCGTGCCCCGAAGTACAGGTGGGTGGGTCGGCCGCCGTCCCGGGCCAGCTGGCCGACGACCGCCTTCAACGGTGCCAGCCCCGTGCTCCCCGCGACCAGCAGCAGCGGGCTGGCCGACCTCGGCTCGAGCGTCAGCTCGCCCACCGGTGGGCCCAGCCTCAGCTTGTCTCCCGCGGCGGCGCCACGGACCAGGGCGGTGGACACCGGACCGCCGTCGACCAGCCGGACGTGCAGCTCGATCTCCAGGCCGCCGGGCGCGTTCGCCGGCGTGTAGAGCCGCCATTCGCGGGGGCGATGAGTGGTCGCCTCCACCGACAGGGACTGGCCGGCGACGTACGGGTGGGGTGTCCCGGTGCGGATCCTGAGCACCGCGATGTCGAAGGTGCGCAGGTCGACCTCCGTGACATCCGCGTTCCACCAGGCGGGTTCGGTCTCGTCAAGCTTCTGCGCGGCGGTGCACATGGTGTCGGCGACGATGCCGTAGGCGGCTGTCCAGTCCGCGTGCAGCCGGTCGGTCCAGGTGTCGCCACTGAAGTGCCGCAGCGTGGTGATCAGCGCCTCGCCGACGGCAGGGTAGTGCGCGGCCAGCGTGCCGAACTTGCGGTGGTCGCGGCCGAGGTCCTCCAGGTACGGGACCAGTTCGCCGACGTTGTCGACATCGGCGACGATCCGCCCCAGCCCACCGATCAGGCGATCGCGTTGTCTTGCCATCGACGGCGGGAACATGTCCCGGGTCTCCGGGTAGCGCAGGAACAGGTAGCTGTAGAAGTACTGGGCGACGACATCCGGGCCGTGTGCGACGACGTCGGCGAAGTTGGCCTTGAGCGCAGCCGAGTCGATGTCCGCCACTACCGCTTCCTCACGCGCCGACAACCACTTGTCAGAGGGTAACCGCAATCCGGCCCAGGATCAAAGCTCCGATTACTCCGATCGTGTGAGCAGATGCCGTCATTGCCGATCCCATTCACCAAGATGTCACGCCAAGTGGATAGATTCCCACCCGAATTGCCGTCTTCGACCGGCTCAGCGACACGATCGCCGCCGGGTGATGCGATCCCCCGACGTTGCGTCATCGGGGGCCGGTCCGGGTGGTGGGTGCCTGCGGGTGGGACAGTTGGGCCGTGCCGCTCCGGATCAGCAGCGATCAGCGCCGTGCCCGGCTCGGCCTGCGGCACGTCCTGGCGAGGCGGGCGTCCGATCGTTCCGCGGTGGCGTCGGCAGCCGATCTGGTCGTCCTGCACGCCACCGATCCGGCGACCGTCTACCTCTCGTTGGCCGGTCGGACACGGGAGCTGACCACCGGCGACGTTGCGACCGCGATGTACGAGAATCGCGCCCTGGTGCGGATGCTCGGCATGCGCCGGACCATGTTCGTCGTGCCGACCGGTCTGGTGCCGGTGGTCCAACGGTCGTCATCGGACCAGGTGGCCGCCCGACTGCGGACGGCCCTGGTCAAGCACCTCGACGGCACCGTGCAACGGCCCGACTCCTGGCTTGTCGACGTCGAGCGTTCGGTTCACGCCGTGCTCCGGGAGGCCGGTGCGGCGACCGCGATGGCGCTGTCAGCCGCGGAGCCGCGGCTGCGGACCAGGCTCAGCTATGCCGAAGGCAAGGCCTACGGCGGCCCCGCCACGATCACCAACCGCGTGCTGGGTCTGATGGCCGCGGACGGGCTGATCGCCCGTGGCCGGACCACGGGGTCCTGGACCGGCACCCAGTACGAGTGGATGCCGATCGAGGCCTGGTTTCCTGCCGGGATTCCCATGCTCGATCCGGCCGAGGCGAGGGCACGTCTCGTGACGTCGTGGCTGGCCAGGTTCGGGCCCGGAACGGCGGACGACGTCGTCTGGTGGACCGGCTGGAACCGTCGCGACACGCGGGCGGCGCTCGCCGCGGTCGGAGCGGTCGAGGTCGATATGGACGGCCCGACCGGGGTGGTGCTGCCCGACGACCTCGACCCGGATCCGGTGCCGGCTCCCTGGGTCGCGTTGCTGCCGGCCCTCGATCCGACTCCGATGGGATGGGTGGAACGGGACTGGTACTTCCCGCCGGAGTACAAGCCGATCCTGTTCGACCGGACCGGCAACATCGGGCCGACGGTGTGGTGCGACGGCCGGGTGGTCGGCGGCTGGGCCCAGCGACCGTCGGGTGAGGTGGTCACCCGGCTGTTGACCGACATCGGCGCAGAACCCGCCGCCGCGGTTCTGGCGGAGGCCGCGCGGCTGCAGCACTGGATCGGGGACGCCCGGGTGATCCCCAAGTTCCGCACACCGCTGGAGCGCGAGCTGTCCGCCGGTTGACAGGTGCCGATCCGCGGCCGCCGCCCAGGATCGTTGCCGAGCGGCCCGCGGCGCGGCGGCGCAGGATCGTGCAAGGCGTGCAGCGCCGCAGGGATCGACGGACAGGACGAATCGAGGCGCCGTGTCAAGCGAGCCCGCCGGCACCGACACAGACACCGAGGCGTTGCTGGCCGCCTTCGTCTCCCGGGCCGGCCGGGACAACCCCTACCCGGTCTATCGCGAGTTGCTCCGGCTGCCGGTGCTGCCGCGCCTTGGCGACGGTTCGTTGATGATCACCCGGTTCGCCGACTGCTCCGCAGCGCTCCGCAGTCCGGACGTGGGTCACAGCGACGACGTCGGCGCGGGGCGGGTGGCCGACTGGCGCGATCACCCGTCGCTGTACACGTTCGGCACCGGGCTGCTCGGCCTGGACCCGCCCGCGCACACCCGGCTGCGCCGTCTGGTGAGCGGTGCCTTCACCGCCCGCCGGGTGACCTCGCTACGGCCGGCGATCGCCCGCATCGTGTCCGAACTGCTCGACAACCTGGTCGGTGAAGTGGATTTCGTCGCGGGGTTCGCCTTCCCGCTGCCGATCGCGGTGATCGGCGAGCTCCTGGGCGTGCCTCGGAGCGATCAGCCGCGGTTCCAGAAGCTGGCGCGGGACTGGACGCATGTCCTTGACGTCACCACCCCGCGCGTGTTGACCCGAGCCGACGCGGCCGCCGCCGAGATCCGCTCCTATCTAGGAGATCTCGCCCGAGAACGACGTGCGCGGCCGCGCGACGACCTGATCAGCGCGCTGGCGGCGGACGAGCTGGGCATGACGCCGGACGAACTGATCACGATGGCGGCGCTGCTGCTGGCGGCCGGGTTCGAGACGACCACGCACCTGCTCGGCAACGGGCTGGTCGCGTTGCTCGACCACCCGGCGCAGCTGGATCGGTGGCGTTCGGCGGGTTTCCCAGCGGCCGACGCGGTGGTGGACGAGCTCCTGCGCTGGGATGCCCCGGTGCAGATCGCTCGGCGGAAGACGTTGCGCCCCACGCTGATCGGGCAGGCGACGGTGCCGGCGGGGGAGAAGCTGACGGTGTGCCTCGGCGCGGCCAACCGGGACCCGGCCCGCTTCACCGACCCTGACCGGCTCGAGCTGGCCCGGACCGAGGGCGGTTCGCTGGCCTTCGGCGCCGGTGTGCACTACTGCCTCGGTGCGCCGTTGGCCCGGCTGGAGGGACAGGTGGCGTTCCCCGCGCTGCTCCGCCGCCTCCCCGGGCTGACCCCCGCCGGTCAGGGCACGCGCCGGGTCAGCCTTACTCTGCGCGGGTACCAGCGGCTGCCGATCAGCACCGGCCCGGTCGACGGGTCGATCAGCCGGTGAACCCGTGGTAGTGCATGACGTGTTTGATCCGGGTGTAGTCCTCGAACCCGTACATCGACAGGTCCTTGCCGTAACCGGACTTCTTGAACCCGCCGTGCGGCATCTCGGCGACGAGCGGGATGTGGGTATTGATCCAGACGCAGCCGAAATCGAGCCGGGCCGACATCCGGGCGGCGACGTCGACGTCCTTCGTCCACACCGACGAGGCCAGGCCGTAGGCGATGTCGTTCGCACACTCGAGTGCCTCGTCCTCGGTGCCGAACCGCTGCACGGTGATCACCGGCCCGAACACCTCGTTCTGGACGATCTCGTCCCGCTGATGCACGCCGGCCACCACGGTCGCCGGGAAGTAGTAGCCCGGCCGGTCCAGGGGCGCGCCGCCGGCGGTGATCTCGGCGTTGTTGCCCGCCCGCTGCACCAGGCCCGCGATGTGCGCCAGCTGGTTGGCGTTGTTGATCGAGCCGAACAGGATGTCGTCGTCATCCGGGTCGCCGGTCCTGGTCTGGATCGCCTTCGCCGTCAGCGCCGCGACGAATTCGTCATAGATGCCGGCCTGCGCGATGACCCGGGTGGCCGCGGTGCAGTCCTGTCCGCCGTTGAAGTAACCCGCGGTGGCGATGCCCTCGACCGCGTCGGAGATCGAGGCATCGTCGAACACCACGACCGGCGCCTTCCCGCCCAGCTCCAGGTGCGCCCGGGTGAGGTTCCTGGCCGCCGCGGTGGCCACGGCGATGCCGGCCCCGGTCGACCCGGTGATCGACACCAGCGCCGGAGCCTTGTGCGAGGTGATCGCCGCACCGGTGTCCCGATCGCCACAGACGACGTTGACCACGCCCGGCGGGTAGAAATCCTGCAGCGCCTTGGCCATCCAGACCGAGCTGGCCGGAGTCGTGTCGGACGGCTTGAGCACGACCGTGCAGCCTGCCGCCAGAGCCGGGGCGATCTTCCAGACCGCCATCATCATCGGATAGTTCCAGGGAGCGACCTGCCCGACGACGCCGACCGGCTCGCGCCGGATCGACGAGCTGAATCCGCGCATGTACTCGCCGGACGACTTGCCTTCGAGCACCCTGGCCGCTCCGGCGAAGAACCGCAGCTGATCGACCATCGGCCCGATCTCCTCGGACAGGGTCAGCGCGGTGGGCTTGCCGGTGTCCTGGACCTCCACCGCGACCAGTTCGTCCGCGTTCGACTCGATGTGGTCGGCGAACTTCAGCAGCGCATGCTGCCGCTCGCCGGGTGTGGCCCATCGCCAAGACCTGTACGCCTCGGTCGCGGCCGCGTAGGCGCGGTCCACGTCCTGCACCCCCGAGAGTGGGGAGGTGGCGTAGACCGCTCCGGTGGTCGGGTCGATGATGTCCAGCGTCGCACCGTCGGCCGCCGGCACCGATTCGCCGTTGATGACGTTCTCGAGCGCGATCTTGTCGCTCATCGCCATTCCTCTCCAGGGTTCACGCTCATCGCCATTCCTCTCCAGGGTTCAACGGAGCGATGTGCGCCCATGATTCGCTCGCAAGCTCGCTCATGGCCATTCCTCTCCAGGGTTCAACGGAGCGATGTGCGCCCATGATTCGCTCGCAAGCTCGCTCATGGCTCCGCCCTTCGTAGCAACCAGAACACGACACTATCCCCGCCAGGTGCGGCCCGCCGTTGGTCGATGTGCGGTCCCGGTGCGGGTGTGCGCTACCTCGGCAGGTCGACGCCGACGAACACGGGCTCCGGTTCGAGGGTGACCCCGAATGCCGCGCGGACCCCGTCCCGGATCTGTGTGGCCAGGGTCAGCAGGTCGGCGGCGGTCCCGCCCCGGTTGACCAGCGCAAGGGTGTGTTTGGTGGAGATGGCCACCCGCCCGCCGGGACCTTGATGACCCTTGTGGAAACCGGCGCGTTCGATGAGCCAGGCCGCGGACAGCTTGACCCGCCCGGTGTTCGCCGGGTCGTCCGGCACCGGATACCGCGGATACTCGACCTGCGTGCCCAACCTGTCCCGGATCGCCCGTTCCGCCATCGCCAGCCGGTCGGCGGTCAGGATCGGGTTGGTGAAGAACGACCCCACACTGCGGGTGTCCGGGTCCTCGGGGTCGAGCACCATGCCCTTGGACCGGCGCAGCTGCAGCACCGCCTCCCGCACGGCTGCCGCCGGCGCGGTCGAACCCGTGGCCACCCCCAGTGTGCGGGCCAGCTCCGCGTACTTCACGACGACCGGGCCGCGGGTCAGAGCCAGGGTGATGTCGGTGACCACACCGGTGTTCGTGCCCCTCAGGACGGAGCTGCGGTAGCGCAGCCGCAGGTCGGCCGCGGGAGTGCGAGAGGTTGTCGCGCTGGGCCTATCGAACAGCGTGACGGACGCCAGCACCTCGGCGATCTCGGTGCCGTAGGCCCCGACGTTCTGCACGGGGGTGGCCCCGGCCGAGCCCGGTATCCCGGACAGCGGCGCGAGCTCACCGAAGCCCTCGGCGGTGAGCTCGGCGACGACGTCGTCCCAGTTCTCGCCCGCGCCCACGGTCACCAGAGCCCTCGGGGCGTCCCGCAGGCCCTCGATCCGCACGCCCTTGATCGCGATTCGCACGACGGGCACGTCGATGCCGTCGTCGGACACCACGAGGTTGGAGCCGCCACCGAGCACCAGCACACCGGACCCGTGCAGATCGGCGTCCCCGACCAGTCGCTCGACGTCCTCCGCCGTCCGGGCGTCGGTGAGGTCGGGGGCCGTCCCGCCCAACCGCAGGGTGGTCAGCTCGGCGAGACGAACGGGCGTGGGCACCCGGACAGGGTAGTCAGCTGACCCGGCGGTCCCGGCGATCGCCGACGGTCGCCCGCCGTGCCCGGGTCACCGAAACCTCACGAATGCGGCCTACGGTGGGAGCACCAGCGAGGTGGATGTGGTGAAGGGAGCGCGCGGTGCGACGAACGCCCCGGCCAACCGGCGGGACTCGGCGACCCGACGGTCGACGGGTGAGCCGGTTCGCGATTGCCCTGGCCGCCCTGCTCGCGTTGACCGCGTGCGGCTCGCCGGGAGACGCCGTGGTCACTGTGACCTCGACCGTCGGCGCTCAGGTGACGGTCTCCGGGCTCGACGCGTCGGCCTCCCCGAGCAGCGACTCGACCGCCCTGAGCAGCAAGGTCCGGGTCAGCGCGAAACCGAAGTTCGGCTCGACCGACGTCGCCCCCAACGCCCCGGTGACGGTCACCGTGTTCTCGGCCAGCATCAAGGATCTCAAGGTCACCGGTGACGACGGAACGGACGTCACCGGGACGATCTCCGACGACAAGGCCACCTGGACCCTGACCCAGCGGTTGGCCTACAACACCACCTACACCTTCAACGGCACGGCGGTCGATGCCGACGGCAACGAGACCCCGTTCACCGGCACCCTGCAGACGGTCAAGCCGGCGTCCACCGTACGAGCGTCCTTCCAGATCCCCAGCGGCTCCACCGTCGGCGTGGCGGCGCCGATCGTCATCACCTTCTCCGAGGCGATCGGTGACAAGGCGACGGCCCAGCAGACCTTCAAGGTGACCACGGACAAGGGTGAGATCCGCGGCTCGTGGGGATGGCTACAGGACGAAGACATCCAGGGCACCGGGGTGGAGCAGTCGAGGGCGCACTTCCGGCCGGCCGACTTCTGGCCCGCGTACACCAACGTGCACGTGGAGGCGAACCTGCAGGGTGTTGACTACGGCGGCGGGAAGTGGGGTCGGGAGGACATCGTCAGCGACTTCACCGTCGGGCGCAAGCAGGTGGTCCAGGCCGACGTGTCGACGTTCCACCTGGTCGTGCTGGTCGACGACCAGGTCGTCAAGAACTATCCGGTTTCCTACGGCATGGAGTCGGTGCCAGGCAGGGCCACCGTCTCCGGCATTCACGTCGTGACCGACAAGTACCCCGAGTACGAGATGTGCAACCCGGAGTTCGACTACTGCAATGTGACCGAGAAGTGGGCGGTCCGGATCAACAACAACGGCGAGTTCATCCACGAGAACGCCTTGACCACACAGTATCTGGGTAAGGCGAACGTGTCACACGGCTGCGTGAACATGGGTGTGGGCGACGCCGAGGACTACTACAACTCCGCGCTCTACGGCGACCCGGTGATCGTGACCAATACCGGGGTGCAGATGAGCGAGAAGGACTACATCTACGACTGGATCTACTCGTTCGACGACTGGCAGAAGCTCTCCGCGCTGTAGCGGGTCGACCGGCCGCCTCCGCAGATCGTGAGCCAGGCGTACCGTTGCGCCACGATGGGCAGACACTCCGCGAACGAGGACCACGCGGACCACGGCGGTCCCACGGGACCCGGGTCGAACGGGTCGGCGTTACCGGCGATCCGTCGGCTGGCGGCGATCTCGTTGCACACCTCACCGCTGGCCCAGCCCGGGACGGGTGATGCCGGTGGCATGAACGTCTACGTCGACCAGACCGCGCGGCGGTTGGCCGCCCGCGGCATCGAGGTGGAGATCTTCACCCGCGCCACCTCCTCCGATCAGCCGCCGATCGTCCGGATGGCGCCCGGGGTGCTGGTGCGGCACATCATCGCCGGGCCGTTCGACGGCCTGGACAAGGAGGACCTACCGGGTCAACTCTGCTCGTTCGCGGCAGGGGTGATGCGGGCGGAGGCGCGCAACGAGCCCGGCCACTACGACATCGTGCACTCCCACTACTGGCTCTCCGGCCAGGTCGGCTACCTGGCCAAGGACCGGTGGGGCGTACCACTGGTGCATTCGGCGCACACGCTGGCCAAGGTCAAGAACGCGGCGATGGCCGACCGCGACGAGCCGGAGCCGTGGGGGCGGGTCATCGGCGAGGACCAGGTGGTCGCCGAGGCCGATCGGCTGATCGCCAACACTGCCGCCGAGAAGCAGGACCTCGTCGGTCTCTACGGGGCCGATCCCAACCGGATCGACGTCGTCCCTCCGGGAGTGGACACGGAGCTGTTCAGCCCGGGCGACCGCGCGGCTGCCCGGGCTGCGCTCGGCATCGACCCGGACGAGAAGGTCATCGTCTTCGCGGGCCGCATTCAGCCGCTCAAGGGCCCGGACATCGTGGTGCGCGCGGTGCATCAGCTCGCCGACCGGCACCCCGACCAGCGGTGGCGACTGGTGATCGTGGGCGGCGCGTCGGGTACCGGACGCCGGCCGGGTCACCGGCTGCACGAACTCGTCGACTTGCTCGGCACCCGGGACACCATCGACTTCCGGCCGCCGGTGCCGGCCGCCGACCTGGTCGCCATCTACCGGGCGGCCGACGTGGTGGCCGTGCCCAGCCACAACGAGTCGTTCGGCCTGGTCGCGGTGGAGGCACAGGCCTCCGGGACGCCGGTGGTCGCGGCCGCGGTCGGTGGGCTGACGGTCGCGGTTGCCGACGGGGTCAGCGGCGTCCTGGTCGACGGTCACGAGCCGGACCAATGGGCCCGGGCCCTCGCCGGCGTAGTGCTGGACCCGGCGCGGCAGCAGCGCCTGTCGACGGGGGCGCGCGGGTGGGCGGCCCGGTTCTCCTGGGAGGTGACGGTCGACGGGTTGCTGGCCAGCTACCGGGCCGCCCGATCGGGAGCAGGGCGGGGTGCAGCGGACCTTCCCGACGCGGGTGCGCGCCGGCTCACCGATCGCATCCAGGGGCCGGCGACGGCCGACGGCCTGCCGCTCGTGCGGTCGATCAGGCCGTGACGTCCGACGACCTCGCCGCCACGCTCGCGGATCTCGGCGTCGAAGCGGTCCGGCACGAGCCTGACGCCTTCCTGGTCACGCTGCCCGGCGAGCGGCGTCATCGCACGCTGGTGTGGCTGGTGGTCGGTGCCCACCATTTGCTGATCGAATCGTTCGTCTGCCGGGCGCCCGACGAGAACACCGAGGAGGTCTATCGGTTCCTGCTGCAGCGCAACGCGACGCTGCGCACCGTGGCCTACGCGGTCGATTCCGACGGCGACATCCACCTGGTCGGGCGGCTGGGCCGCACGGTCCTGACGCCCGAGGAGATCAACACCGTGCTCGGCGTCGTACTGTCCGCCTCGGACGCGGACTTCAACGCGATCCTGGAGCGCGGCTTCACCTCGGCGATCCGGCGGGAGTGGGCGTGGCGTACGTCGCGCGGGCAGTCCGTCGCAAACCTGACCCAGTTCCGGCACCTCATCGACGGCGACTGACTGCGCCGGATGGGCGTCGACCCGGATTTGCGCCCGCCCACAGTGGTCGCAAGGAGGGTCGAGATCGACCGGAAGGGTAACTGAGCGTGCAAGTGCACCCGAAAGGGGCACCTATCGACGACCGTAGGTAACTATCATCGGATCAACCCGCACAGCTCCGTCGAGTATCGTCTCCTCCGGGCTGATGACGGTCAGGCATGTGACGATCTCTGGGGGAATGCCCGTGGGCGGGCAGCGGCGTCGGGTACCCGATGTGCTGCTGCGTGCCGTCAGGTCGTTGCGCCGCCGGACCCGGTCGAACCGCCCTCCCGACCGGCCGGATCCGGTGGACGGGTCGGCCGCGCCGGTCGGCGGGGCGACGATCGGGGGGCCATCTCGGTCGATGCGGGTGATGGCCGGCACCGCGGTCGCTGCCGTCGTGACCGCTCTGGCCGTGCCGGCCGCTCAGGCCGCGGTGCTGCCGCCGTCGACGGCGACCACTTCGCTGTTGCCGATCTGCGCCCCGGGTCAGGAATCGACTCCGATCTCCGGTTCGGGCACCCCCGCTCCGTTGGGCAACCTGGAGGGTCTACCGGACGACCTTGCCGATGGCGGTGTCTTCGCGGGTATCGCGTTGGACGGCGAGCAGGTCAGGATGGCCGCGACGGTGATCGCGGTCGGCAAGCAGATGGGGATCAGTGAACGGGGCATCCGGATCGGTGTCGCGGTCGCGACCCAACAGTCCAGCCTGCGACCGGAGGCGGTCAACGGAGAGTGGCTCGGCCTGTTCCAGCAGAACCCGGTCACCTACACCCAGTACCGGCGTACCGACCCCGCAGCCGCGGCCTGGATGTTCTACGACCAGCTGATCAAGCTCGTTCCTGGGTACGACACCGATCCCCGGT
This sequence comes from uncultured Actinomycetes bacterium, assembly GCA_964476495.1. Lineage (GTDB taxonomy): Bacteria > Actinomycetota > Actinomycetes > Mycobacteriales > Nakamurellaceae > Nakamurella. The sequence goes on from CAYZBB010000056.1 coordinate 23,444, forward strand.
CCAACGACGAGATCGGCGAGGTCGTGCAAAAGACCCGGACCGGCTGGCGGTTCGCCGAGTACGACGCGATGGCCGCGGCCCTGGCCGACCGGCTCGTCGCAGCCGTCTCGATCGGGCAGGACGAGGTCACCTGCGTGCCGGCGCCGGCCGAACAGGACGCCACCGGTTCCGCATTCGACCCGGGCAACATCATCTCGGATGCCGTCTTCTACAACACCTCGGCGATGACGGTGGACCAGATCCGCACCTTCCTGCTGTCGGAGGGCGAGGGGTGCACCGGGACGTGGTGTCTGAAGAACCTGCGGATCACCACCGCCGATCAGCCCGCCGACGAGTTCTGCCGGGCATACCAGGGCGGGGTGAACGAAGATGCGGCGACGGTCATCGCCAGGCTCTCCACCGCCTGCGGCATCAACCCTCAGGTCATGCTGGTGACCCTGCAGAAGGAATCCGGTCTGCTCAGCCGGACGGACACCAGCGCGGCCTCGTACGACGCCGCCTGGGGCTGGCACTGCCCGGACACCGGACCCGGCGGTACCGCCAACTGCGATCCCGCCCACGCCGGGTTCTTCAACCAGGGCTACGGCATGGCCAAGCAGTGGGCGCGGTACCGGGTCGACCCGGAGAAGTACAACTACCGAGCCGGCCAGACGGCGACGATCCTGTGGAACGTCGTCGAGTCCGGCTGTGGCGGCGCCCCGGTGACGATCAAGAACCAGGCCACCGCGTCGCTGTACAACTACACGCCGTACCAGCCGAACGCCGCCTCGTTGGCCGCCTACCCCGGGGTCGGCGACGCCTGCTCGTCCTACGGCAACCGCAACTTCTTCTTCCTGTTCCGCAAGTACTTCGGGTCGACCGGCGGTGGCGCCTCGACGACGGCGGTCAACGCCGCCGTCCGGGCGACGGGCACCAGGGTGCAGGTGCCGAGCAACCAGTACGTGTCGGGTGCGCTGGCCGGGCAGACCATCACCGCGCCCACCCCACAGGTCGCCGCGGGGCTGGCCGCCGGGTTCAGCGCGCTGGGACTGCCCTACGTGTGGGGTGGCGGCGGATCGGGTGCCGGACCCAACAACGGTTGTGTCCGCGGTGGCGGCGACTACAACAGCTGCGGAACCGAGATCGGTTTCGACTGCTCGGGTCTGACCGCCTACATGCTCGGGATGGCCGGCTACCGGGCACCGGGGGACTCCGGTTCGCAACGGGCCGGCGGGGTATCGGTGAGCTGGGCGGATGCGCTGCCGGGTGACATCGTCGGCTTCCCAGGGCATGTCGCGGTCTACCTGGGAACCTTCGGCGGCCGGCCGTACATCCTCGAGGCGTCCTGGGTCGGCACGCCTGTCCACATCGTCCCGCTGACCCGCACCGACATGGACGACCGCGTGTACCGGTACTGGACGGGCGTCCCGGTACGGGCGCCCGGCGTCGCCGACTTCGGCTCGATCGTGCTGACCTACAGCTACGCGCCGCCCCCGTCCTTCACACCATCGTTCGGTGCCACCGTGACCGCCGGCTCCGGCGTCGCGCCGATCTACACGCCCAACATCCCCCGCATCCGGCCGCAGCCCTACCCGGCTCCCGCGTCCACGGTCACCCTGCCGGTGACGGATTCCGTCGCGCCGACGGCCGAGTCGTCCGCTCCGCCTGCCCAGCAGGTGGTGCCCGCGCTCGAACCGACTCCGGCCGCTTCATCTCCGCCGGCCGGTTCGCCGCCGGCCGGCTCGTCCACGTCGACACCGTCGCCGACACCGAACCTGCCGTCGCCGAGCCGGACCTCGACACCGGGCACGTCGGCGCCATCGACATCCTCGGCGCCGTCGACATCTTCGGCCGCGACGAACGGGTCGTCGTCGGCACAGTCGACGCCACCCAATGGCTCGCGCACGATCACGCCGCCGACGTCGGCGTCCCTGTCGACCGTGCCCACGTCGACCGTGCCCACGTCGACCGTGCCCACGTCGGCCCTGCCCCCGGCGATACCGACGTCGGGACCGTCGACGCCCCCGGCGTCGACGGTCCCTGCGCCGAACCCGACCACGTCGGCGTCGCCGCCCGTGGCCACGTCATCCGGCGGGCCGACCACCGGGCCGAGCACCCCCGGCGGGTCGGCCCCGGCGACCGCTCCGCCGACCACCGCCCCCGCCACCACCGCACCCCCGACCACCGCCCCCGCCACCACAGCGCCCCCGACCACAGCGCCCCAGCCGACGGCGCCTCCGACACCGACGGCCGAATCGCCCGCACCTTCGACCGAACAGGCCGCGCCGACCGGCCAGACACCCAGCGCTCCGGCATCGACCGCCACGACGCCGGCCGGATCACCGGACCCGAGCGTGCCCGGTGATCGCGCGCCGCTCGACCCGGTGTCGTGCGCGGACCTGTCCGCCGTCCTCACCGCCAGGAACGGCTTCGCGACCACCGTCGACGACACCCCGCTGCCCGACTGCCACCTGCCCGACGACCTGTTGACGTGCACGGACCTGTTCGACTTCCTGGCCAAGAACGGCTTCATGACCGACGGCATCGACACCACGTTGCTCGAATGCCACCTGCCCGACCACGACGAGGACTGACGGCCTCGCCGCCTGCCTTCTGGGCCGTGCGCGTCGTTGCACAACCGTGACCTGAAGGGTGCAGCGAGAGTCGCGCGTCCGTCCGTCATCACGGCACACCGGCGGCAACGGCCGCGGGTCGACCCGATGGAGGACACATGGGGCGGATATTCACCAAGCGGGCAGCGGTCATGTTCGGTGCCCCGGCACTGCTCGTCGTCGTCGCCGGCAGTCTCGTGGTGGCCTGTACGTCGCAGTCCGCCGGCGGCAGCGCCAACTACTCCACACCGGTTCTCGCAGCCACCCAGGCCGCACCCGAGCGCGCGACCTCCGAGGCCGGCGACGGGAGCGCCGCGGACGCGGCGGCCGCCGCGCCCGGTGCAGCCGGGTCGGCCGAGCAACCGGCCACGGTGCCGGTGGACGGGTCCAAGGTGATCAAGACCGCCGACCTGTCGGTCGAGCTCGAGGTGCAGCCGGTGCCGGTCACCGACGACAAGGACGCCGATCGGGAGGCCAACGCCGGCGCGCGGGCCGATGCGGTGGCCAAGGCCGCGGCCTCAGTGCGCGGCATCGCGGGCGGTGCGGGCGGTTTCGTGTCGAGCGCGGACGGCGGCGGGTCGCAGGCGTCGATCACCCTGCGGGTCCCGGCCGACCAGTACGACGCGGTGCTGGACAGGCTGTCCGCGCTGGGCGAGGTCACCTCCCGGACCGAGAGCTCGCTTGACGTCACCGCCCAGATCGTCGACGTGGACAGCCGGGTCGCCAGCATGACTGCGAGCGTCGCCCGGGTGCGTGCCCTGCTCGACCAGGCCACCACCGTCTCGGAGATCATCTCCATCGAGGCTGAGCTCGCCCAGCGCGAGGCCGACCTGGAGGCGCTGCAGCAGCAGCAGGCGTACCTGCAGGGGCAGGTTGCGATGTCGACCGTGTCGGTGAACCTGTCCGCGGTGACCGCACCCATTGCGGGCCTCGAGGAGCCCGAGCCGGCCAACGGTTTCGTGGCCGGACTGGCGGCCGGCTGGACCGCCCTGCTGGGCTTCCTGAGCTGGCTGGGCGGCGCGGTGGGCGCCTTGCTGCCCTTCCTGCCGCTGATCGCTCTTGCGGTGCTGGCCGGATGGTGGCTGACCCGGCGCGTTCGCCGGCGCGTGCGGAGCCGCCGGTCCGCCCGGTCCGGGCCGCCGGCGGCCCCTGAGGAGGCACCGGTCAGGGAGCCCGTCGGCGTCTGACGGGGTGTCGCGGCGACGAAGGTCGGGGGGAGACCTGCCCCCGGCCTCGACGCGTGCGTTCGTGGCGGCTGCGGAACAATACCGCCATGACATTCACCCTGATCCTGCTGCGTCACGGCGAAAGCACCTGGAATGCGCTCAATCAGTTCACCGGCTGGGTCGACGTGCCGCTGTCGGAAAAGGGCACGGCCGAGGCGATCCGCGGGGGTGGCCTGTTGACCGAGGCCGGCGTCCTGCCCGACGTGGTTCACACATCGGTGCTCCGCCGAGCCATCACCACGGCCAACCTCGCACTGGACGCAGCCGACCGGCACTGGATCCCGGTCCGGCGGACCTGGCGGCTGAATGAGCGGCACTACGGCGACCTGCAGGGCAAGAACAAGAAGCAGACCCTGGAGACCTACGGCGAGGACCAGTTCATGCTCTGGCGCCGCTCGTACGATGTCCCGCCGCCGCCGATCAGCGACACCAACGAGTTCTCCCAGGCCGGCGACCCGCGATACGCCGATCTCGGCGACCGGGCCCCCAAGACCGAATGCCTGGCCGACGTGGTGGCGCGGATGGAGTCGTACCTGACCGGTCCGATCTTTGACGACCTGCGGGACCGCAAGACGGTGCTGGTGGCGGCCCACGGCAACTCTCTGCGCGCGGTCGTCAAGCTGCTGGACGAGATCAGCGACGAGGGGATCGCCAAAGTCAACCTGCCGACCGGGATCCCGCTGCGGTACGAGCTCGACGACGACTTCAGGCCGATCGAGCCGGGCGGGCAGTACCTGGATCCGGAGGCCGCGGCCGCGGCGATCACCGCGGTGGCCAACCAGGGGCGCTGAACCATGTGTGGCCGCTTGATGAACGCCGGGTGAATCCTGCGTCGGTGGCGGACCAACGCCGCCGCGAAGCGGTGTCCGCCGGGCCGGCAGGTCCGCCGGCCGACCTACCATCGCACTGTGTCAGGCGCGGGGTACGTGGCGGTCGGGGTCGGCTGCTTCGCCCTCGGCTGGTTGTGCGCGCTGGTGCTGCCCAGGTTGGTCGGCCGCCGCTTCTCCGAGGCGGACCACGCGCAGCAGCCGGACCCGCTGGAGCGGGAGGTGGTTCGCCGGTCGAGTACCGGCTTCCTGGTCCTGAACCACCTCGGCCGTCCGCTGCTGAGCAATGACCGGGCCGCCGACCTCGGCGTGCTGAACGGGGGCATCGTCGCGGCACCGATCCTGGAAGCGGCCGCCCGCGTCGCTGTCTCCGGCGAACCGGTCGACGTCGAGCTGCGACCCGATCGTCCTCCGTCGCTGACCGCGTCCGCGGTGCCCACCGCGGTGCTTGCCGTGGTGCAGTCCATCGGTGACGACCGCATCCTGGTGTCCGCCGCAGACGAGTCGGCCGCCCAACGGGTCGAGGCGGCTCGTCGAGACTTCGTCGCCAACGTGTCCCACGAGCTCAAAACGCCGGTGGCGGCCATCGGGCTGCTCGCCGAGGTGGCCGCCGACGCCGCGGACGACCCGGAGTCGGTGCGACATTTCGCCGAACGGCTGCGGTCCGAGGCCAACCGGCTCGGCGTGCTGGTGTCCGAGCTGATCACGCTTTCCCGGCTGCAGGGCGGCGATCCGCCGCCCGAACCGACGGTCGTCGAGGTCGACGCCGTCGTCGCCGAGTCCGTCGCCCGATTGGCGTCGGCGGCGCAGGGAGCGGGGATCACGATCGTCGCCGATCGACCGTCGGGACTGCTGGTCCGGGGTGATCGGGCGCTGCTGATCATGGCGTTGACCAATCTGATCAGCAACGCGATCAACTACTCGCCGTCAGGTACCCAGGTCTCGATCAGCCGGACCCTGGTCGATCGCACGGTCGGGCTGGCGGTGACCGACCGGGGCGTGGGGATCGCGCCCGAGCACACCGATCGGGTGTTCGAGCGGTTCTTCCGGGTCGATCCGGCCCGGTCGCGGTCGACCGGTGGCACCGGACTCGGCCTGGCGATCGTCAGGCAGGTGGCGGCCAATCACGGTGGCACCGTCACGGTCTGGAGCAGGCCCGGCACAGGTTCCACGTTCACCCTGACCCTGCCGGTCTGTGGCACGGACGGGCATGTCCCGCAGACCGACATCCCCACCGCGGCGGCGACCGCCCCGCTGGCCGCCCCCCGAGGAGCAGCGTGACCAGGATCCTGATCGTTGAGGACGAGGAATCGATGGCGGAGCCGCTCGCCTTCCTGCTGCGCAGGGAGGGGTTCAGCACAGAGGTCGTCGGCAATGGCCAGGACGCTCTTGACGTGTACGACCGGGCCGGTGCCGACATCGTGCTGCTCGACCTCATGCTCCCCGGGATGAGCGGCACCGAGGTGTGCAAGCAGCTGCGGTCTCGCGGGTCGGTCCCGGTGATCATGGTCACTGCCAAGGACACGGAGATCGATAAGGTGGTCGGTCTGGAACTTGGTGCCGACGACTACATCACCAAGCCGTACTCGACCCGTGAGCTCATCGCCCGGATCCGGGCGGTGCTACGACGCGGCTCGGAGGCCGACGACTCGCACTCCCCGGTGCTGCAGGCCGGCCCGGTGCGGATGGACGTCGAGCGGCACGTCGTCAGCGTGCACGGTATGCCGACCGCGTTGCCGCTGAAGGAGTTCGACCTGCTCGAGTACCTGATCCGCAATGCCGGCCGGGTGCTGACCAGGGGGCAGCTGATCGACCGGGTGTGGGGGGCCGACTACGTCGGCGACACGAAGACCCTGGATGTGCACGTCAAACGCCTTCGGGCCAAGATCGAGCCCGATCCGTCCGCTCCGCGGTACCTGGTGACCGTGCGCGGCCTCGGGTACAAGCTGGAGGCATAGGCATCGGGGTGGCCGGACCGGCCCGGTAGCGTGGCTACGGGCCCGACCGGGAGGGAACAGCCGTGGCGCGTGCAGGCGGACCATTGTGATCCGCATTCCGCCGGTGAAGGTGGGGATGTCGACGGCCTCCGCATATCCGGAATCCACTGCGCGTGCCTTTTCCCGGGCGGCCGAGCTCGGCTACGACGGCGTCGAGGTGATGGTGCAGACCGAACCGGTCAGCCAGGATCCGGCAGCGTTGGCGGCATTGATGGACGACTTCGGTATTCCGGTGCTGTCCGTACATTCGCCGTGCCTGCTGGTGACGGCGCGGGTCTGGTCGAGCGATCCGCTGGTCAAACTGGCGCGGTCGATCGACATGGCGGAACGGCTCGGCGCGACGACCGTGGTGGTCCACCCCCCCTTCCTCTGGCAGCGAGCGGCCGCGGCCAACTTCACCGCCGCGGTCGCCGAATTGCAGCAAAGGACCGACGTCCGGATCGCCGTGGAGAACATGTTCCCGGTGAAAGTCCGGGGCACGGAGGTGAACAGTTACCGGCCGCACTGGAATCCGGTCTCGGCCGGACACCGCTGGTTCACCCTGGACCTTTCGCATACAGCGACCTCGGGAACCGACGCACTTGAACTGGCGGACCTGATGGGTGGACGGCTCGCGCACCTGCATCTGGCCGACGGATCAGGGTCGGCCAAGGATGAGCACCTGGTTCCCGGGCGGGGCGGCCAGCCATGTGCGGAAATTCTGGAAAGGTTGGCGCGCAACGGGTTCGACGGTTCCATCGTGCTTGAGATCTCCACGAGGGGCAGGGACGACGATGCCCGGGAGGCCGACCTGGCCGAGGCGCTGACATTTGCCAGGTTGAACTTGGCGACGAGCACCGAACCTGGCGTCGATTCCGTCGACGGTGACCATTAGGCGGCCGCCGGCGATCGGGCATGCCGAACGCCGGAAAGTTGTCGGCACAATGTTGTGGATGGCGCATCTGCACGCGGGTGGAGGCGCTAGGCTGGTCGGCACGCCGGTCATCACCGGCCCGCCGACCAGGGTCGACGTCTTCGGAACGTGATCGATCACGGGCCGTCCTGTCCCGCAGGGCATCCCGACGATCGGGCGCCAATCCGAATTGTCCAGATCATCGGGTCGGTGTCATTTCGGTCGGGTTGGAAGGTACGGGGCCCACAATGGCACAGCAGACCACGGTGACGTTGACTGACGATCTGGACGGCACCAAGGCGGCGGAAACGGTGCGTTTCGGGCTGGACGGTCGCTCCTATGAGATCGATCTGAACAAGCGGAACGCAGCCGCCCTGCGCAAGGCGCTGTCCGAATTCACCGCGGCCGCTCGGCGGGTGCGGGGCAGCACGCGCGCGGTGAGCAAGCCGGTGAAGCAGCCGGAACCCGTCAGGATCGACGCCAGGGCGGTCCGGGAATGGGCGGCGGCCAACGGAATCACCGTGTCGGCCCGGGGTCGCATTCCCGCGGACGTGCTGGAGCAGTACGAGGCGGCGGCCGGCTGAGTTCCGCGACATCGAACCGGCTTTCGGCACCCCGGGAATTCGACGGATTTCTGGCCGGATCCGATACGGACCGATCCGCCCTGCCGAGGATCGACATGGTCCGCCGGTCCGAGCATGTCGACCGGACGTCGGCGATGGAATCATTCCGATGAAACCGTAGGTCGCGATCAATCGGAGATCGATGCGGCTCGTTGCCCGAGCCCGGGGCGACGAACGGTCCGGTTCCTCGCCGGCCGTCGCTCGTGCGGTGGTCCGGGTCTTCCGGCGGATCGTCGGGCCCGCGGCCCGTACGATCGACGGGTGAGTCTGCACCTGTACGACACCGCGACCAGATCCGTCCGGCCGTTCGAGCCGCTGCAGCCGGGTCTGGTGACGCTGTACAACTGTGGTGCCACGGTGCAATGGCATCCGCACATCGGGCATCTGCGGGGCGCGGGCATTGTCTACGACGTGCTGCGACGCTGGCTGGAATTCAGCGGATACGAGGTGCGGCACGTCCGCAACGTCACCGACATCGATGACAAGATACTGACCAAGGCGGCCGAGGCCGGCCGGCCCTGGTGGGAATGGGCGACGACGCACGAGCGCAGTTTCGACGACGCCTACGACACCCTCGGATGCCTGCGGCCGTCGGTGGAGCCGCGGGCCACCGGCCACATTCCGCAGATTCTGGAGATGATCACGGCGTTGCTGTCGAATGGCCACGCCTACGCGGCCGGCGGCGACGTCTACTTCGCGGTGCGCACCCAACCGGACTACGGCTTCCTGTCCGGGCAGCGGATCGACGAAATGGTGCAGGGCGAAACGGAGGCAATCGGCAAACGCGACCCGGCGGACTTCACCCTGTGGAAGGCGGCGAAACCGGGCGAGCCGTCGTGGGATTCACCGTGGGGGCGCGGGCGGCCGGGCTGGCACATCGAATGCTCGGCGATGGCCCGCACCTATCTGGGTGCGGAGTTCGACATCCACGGTGGCGGACTTGATCTGATATTTCCTCATCACGAGAACGAGGCGGCGCAATCCCACGGGATGGGCGACGGGTTCGCCCGTTACTGGATGCACTCGCACTGGGTGACAATGGCCGGGGAGAAGATGTCCAAGTCGCTGGGCAACATTCTCTCGGTGCCCAGCATCACCGAGAAGGTCCGGCCGGTCGCCCTTCGGTACTACCTGATCAGCGTGCACTACCGATCGTCGATCGAGTACTCGCAGGAGGCGCTGGACGACGCCGCGAAAGCGTACGAGCGGATCGAGGCGTTCCTGCATCGCGCGGCCGACCGGCTCGGGGCCGGTGAGGAAGGAGTACCCATCGGCGAGGTCCCCGAGGCGTTCCGGTTGGCGATGGACGACGACCTGAGGGTGCCCAAGGCCCTCGCGGTGGTGCACGACATGGTGCGCGCCGGAAATGTCGCGATCGCCTCGTCCGACGATGCGGCGGTCCAGGAGCGAGCGTCCTCGGTGCGGGCGATGATGGCCGTGCTCGGCCTCGATCCCTGGGCGAGGCCGTGGGCCGACAAGCGGGAGGACCGCCGCCTGGTCGAGGCCACCGGTCGATTGCTGGACGGGCTGCTTGCCGATCGGGCGCAGGCGCGCGCCGGTCGCGACTTCGCGCGGGCGGACGAGATCCGCAACCAGCTGGCGGCCGCCGGATTCGCCATCGAGGACACCAAGGACGGTCCGGTGTGGTCCGTCGGTGGCTCCACCGGCCGGCTCTGACGCTTCATTTCTTGCCACGGAAGGAACGCAGACATGGCCGGGAACTCGCAGCGCCGCGGCGCGACCCGCAAGACGGGCACCAAGAAGGGTGCGGTGGTTGGCAGCGGTGGCCGCTCCCGCCGGGCGTTGGAGGGGAAGGGGCCGACCCCGCCGGCGGAGATGCGTAAGGGCCACCCCGCCGCACGGCGGGCGTCCGCCGCGCGTCGCGCACCGCGACCCGACTCCAAGCCGCAGGCCCGGCCGCGTGGTGAGCTGCCGGAGACCGTCGTCGGCCGCAACCCCGTGGTCGAGGCGCTCCGGGCCGGGGTACCGGCGACCGCGCTGTACGTGGCCGCCGGGCTGGCCTCCGACGAACGGGTGGCCGAGGCGATCGCCGGCGCCGCCGAGCGAGGCATTCCTCAGCTGGATGTGTCCCGTCCGGAACTGGACCGGCTGACCGGTAACGCAGTGCACCAGGGCCTGGCCCTGGTGGTGCCGCCGTACCAGTACGCGCATCCGGACGACCTGCTGGGCAGGGCCAGGGACTCGGGGCGGGCGGCGCTGATCGTCGCGGTCGACGGGGTGACCGACCCGCGCAACCTCGGGGCGATCGTGCGGTCCGCGGCCGCGTTCGGCGCGCACGGGGTCGTGGTTCCCGAGCGGCGCAGTGCGGGCATGACCGCATCCGCCTGGCGAACCTCCGCCGGCACCGCGGCCAGGTTGCGGGTGGCCCGCTGCACCAACCTGGTTCGGACGCTGAAGGACTACGCGGCACGGGGTCTGATGGTCGCCGGACTCGACGCCGACGGCACCACCGACACCGACTCGTTCGAGTTGGCCACTTCGCCGCTGGTGCTGGTCGTCGGATCGGAGGGACGGGGTCTGGCCCGGCTGACCCGCACGGTATGCGACGTGACGGTGTCCATCCCGATGGCCCGTGCGGTGGAGTCGCTGAACGCGTCGGTGGCCGCCGGCGTGGTGCTGGCCGAGGTGGCTCGCCGCCGACGTCTCGAGAATCCGACGGCCGACCCCACTCCGGGCCCGCGCTGATCGGTCGAAACCAAGGTGACCGTTACGCCTGAGATCTAGCGGTTGCGGCGGTCGAGATCCGCACTGCCGGCCGAAAAGAAGACCGGCCACGTGGATCTCGACCAGCCAACTCCGTGCCCGCCCGCCCGCGTCCACGTCACCAGCCGAAGAAGCCCGGCCACGTGGATCTCGCTGGCGACGATCCCCCCGCAAGACCAGCGGTTTCACCCTGAGGGGACGGCCCCTGCGGGGCCGGTCCGCCGTTCCAGGACTCGTCTTGGAACTCGTTTTGTCCGGTTCGGT
>CAYZBB010000057.1:0-34533 GCA_964476495.1 uncultured Actinomycetes bacterium
GACGAGCGGGGCGACCCGCGAGGAGAATTTATCAGGGTGCAGTGCGAGTTTCATGCGTCACGGTGCGGGTACGCGAAGGACACAGACGACGCCTACAGCCTCTACTGCAACAACACGCTTTGCCATCACTGCAACCTCGATCACAAGGCATCCGCAATGTGCCGCGAATACGGCAACCACTGGGCGACTCCCGTGGCACGGGCGCTCCGGTGCGGGGACTGGGACGGCGACGGCAACCCCGATTACGATGTACCGCGCTGGCAGTGGCGCCGCGGCTTCATCACCCACGTCACCCTATCCCACGATGCGTTCCTGGAACATGCGGCAGCGCTGTTCCTCGCGGCTCCCATCGAGGCGGTGACGCTGTCGGATAAGAAACCGTCGCGTGTAAGCGTGGTTAATTTTGGCTGGTATTGTTACGACCAGTCGGCGTCCAACAAGGCGGAGGATGAATTGGGTGTCGCCTTATGGACTCACTTTTCTGCGCCGTGCTGGCGGAACTGGCGACTGTACGACACCGCCGAGGCAGCGAACGCCGACCTGTCCAACGCCTGCGTGAAGCTGGGGCGGAAGCGGGCAGCAAAAGCGAGAGAGGAGATGGCGAAGCGATGAACGCCGACCTGCTCCATGCCCTGACGCTGGAAGCCGCCACCCGGCCCGACGCCGTCATTGACCTGCTGCTGGAGTCGGACGCGACCCTCGCGGACGTGCTGGGCGCATACGCCGGGACGCCGCCAACGTGGGAGAACGGATTGCCCCAGCATGTCCTCGCGGAGTGGCTGACGCGGAAGGTGCCGCCGGATGAGCGGGCGGTGCAGGTGCGCGGGGCCTGGGTGGAGCAGTGGGCAGAGAACCCACCCAGCTACAACGCGAGGATGCGGGGGCATTTTGCCCCTTCGCTGTGGAGCACCGAGGCTCTTGCCTGGTTGCAAGTCAAGCGATTCCTCCTCGGGTTGTTCCCGGAGGTGACGCGAACATTGCAGCACAGAATTACCCCAACAACCGAAGAGGTAGTGTTTTCCAACGATTCCATGAAGGCAGACGGTTTTCGCTTTGATCGTCCGATCACTCGCGTAGATCAAGACGTCCCCGATGGGGAAACCGCTTGATCTACACCCAGACCCTTGCGGCCCCCGACTGGATCCCGCCTGACCGCCCGGATGTGGTGATACAAGAGGGGTACGGAACATTTGAGCGACTTCGCGAAGTCTTGTTTCCTTCTCTCCCGCCTGATGATTGACTCATCCAGTCCGGCCGCTCTTTGACGGAAGCCGTCTTGATTGACCATCCTGCCCGTTGGGGGAATTGACCCCAACGGGCATTTTGTCTTTTGGGCCTGGTGATGGATGGGAAGCCGTGGGACCAGCGACCTGATGAGTCAGCGGCAGCGTACTACCGCTTCCGCGTCTTCCTTAATTTGGGGGCCACTCGGAGCGTTTACGCGGCGTACCGTAGATATGTGCTTGATTGCAACGGTGAAAAGGCAGCGAAAAGCGCTAAACGCAAGAGAGCCCCTGGAAACTGGAACCAAGAAAGCAAGCAGTTTGACTGGGTCAATCGCGCGCAAGCCTACGACGTTTATCAGATTACAGAAACCGGCCGACACGGCGTGGCAACGTTTGTGCAAGGGCTTCGAGCAATGGCGACTGGTGCCCTCCGCACCATGTTCAAAAAGGAGCCCGACACCTGGAACGATGCGGTCGAAACGCTCAGGGTGCTCAGTGAAATCATCCCGCCGGAAACCGTCGCAGCGCTTCTTCTTGACTCCGCAACTGATCGGGCTGAGGGTCAAGAGCCGGGGGCAGGACCTGGCGCAGCGGTACGCGACGGATCCAGTGGGGTACGCGGAACAGGTGCTGAAAGTCCGGCTCACCCCGGACCAGGAGACAATCCTCCGTCACCTGCTGATCCCTCCGTGCCGGGTGATGGTTCCGTCGGGGCATGATACCGGGAAGACATTCATCGCGGCCACGGCGGTCAACTGGTGGTATGACACGCACCCAGTCTGCGGCGTGATGACGCTAGGCCCTCGTCACGATTCACTCAAGGACACCGTCTGGAGCGAGATTCGTCTGCTTCGTCTCCGGGCGGGCTTGCCCGATGACTTCACAGGGCCGTCTGCCCCGGAGATGCGGAGTGCCCCCGACCACTGGGCCAAGGCGCTGACGGCGTCCAAGGACGCCTCGCTCACCGGACGGCACCTGCCGAACATGCTGTTCGTGATCGAGGAGGCGTGCGGCGTCAATCCGATCTGGTGGACGGTCGTGATGACGATGTTCGACGCCAGCCTTGGCCATGCCCAGTTGTGCATCTTCAACCCCACCGACACGTCGAGCCAGGCATATCTTGAGGATCAGCAGACCAGCGATGCCGACGGCGAGGTTCGCTGGCATCGATTCCGGCTGTCGGCTCTCAATCATCCCAACATCGAGGCCGAACTGCGTGGCGACAAGAAAATGATCCCGCACGCAGTTTCGTTGTCCACTGTGTGGCGATGGATTCGCGACTGGTGTACTCCGCTGGGCCCGCGGGATGAGCGACGCGCCACCGACTTTCAGTTTCCTCCCAAGGATGGAAAATTCTACCGTCCTGGCCCGGAATTCATGGCCCGCGCTGCGGGGTTGTGGCCCGAGGACGCCAGCGGGTTGTGGTCCGAGCCATTGTGGGAGGCGTGCTGCAAGCCGGGTCTGCCGCCGTACCCCCTTGACCTGCTGCCCGAGGTGGGTTGCGACACAGCGACTGGCAAAGGCTCAGACTTTCACGCGATCCATGCTCGTTGGGGGGACGTCTCGTTTCACCATGAGTCGGCTAACACAATGGACCCCGCGGCGATTTTCGACCGCCTGAAAGAGGTTGTGGCTCTCAGCGTGTCGATGGTAAATCAGCGGCGAGATCCGGCCGGGACGCCTGCGAAGGTATCTGACATCCTCATCAAAATCGATGACGATGGCGTTGGCCGCAGTGTGGCCAGTTTCCTTTGGCGAGACGGGTACTCTTGCGTGCCGATCGGGGCGGCCACGGCGGTTACTAACCCGAACCGCTATCCCAATCGCCGCTCCGAGTTGTGGTTCCAGACTTCCGATCGTGCCCGGATGGGCGGGGTTCGTCTGGCAGGGGTTGACCCAGCAGCACTGCGCCGGCTGAGACGGCAACTGCTGCCTGTGACATGGGATCTGGACGCCAAGGGCAGGCGAGTGGTCGAACCCAAGGCGGACATGAAAGAGCGTCTGGGCCGCAGTCCGGACGACGCGGACGCCATGAACCTGGCGTATCTCGAAGGGGTGAAGTTCATCGCGCCCAAGCCTGTTCCGCAGGCAGAACGGCAACCCGTGGGGCCTGGCGCCGAGAACAAGCGGGAGTCGGCCCAGGAACGGCGGAAACTGTTTGGGAGGTGATGCTTGTCTGAGCAGCAGCGAACGTGCGGGCAGTGTCAGCACTGGCACAAACTCCCTGCCAATCCGCAGGATCTGCGGCAAGTGCTGGGACAGTGCCTGGAGTCGCCTCCGGTGCCATTGGCAATCGTGATGGCGCCCGGTGCAGTCCAGATTTCCGTGGCGTACCCCACGCTGCCGCCCGTCTTCCCGGCCTGCGGCCGGTTCAAGGCCGTCGAAGTGCTGACCAACGGGAGGGTGACGACGTGAGCAAGACCCCTCACCCCAATGCTGCCTGGTCGGAAGCCCTGTCGCTCGCGCTGCTGGGGTGTCCTACTCCGCCATCGGTGCCGACGCCAACGCCGACGACGCCCGAGGAAGTGCTGGAGTGGCTGCCGGCACTGGTCCGTGCAGTGCGCAAGCAGGCGGCTCAGGCAGCAAGTCGTCGGGCTGCAGCGCAGGCGAAGCGAGGGTGGGTGCGAGGGCAGGGCGCGAAGGCAGTGGCGGGCGCTGTCCTTGCACTGATGGGGCCGGGCGAGTTGGAGGCTTGACGCATGGCCGGCATGACACTCGGCGAACGCAACGGTGCCGGCTCTCCGGTCATCTTCGACCACACGGGCAAGCCGTACCAGTTCGAGGCGAAACCGTCCTCGGAGCAGCGGTACGACGGTTTTGACGTGCCGCACGTCCTGACCTTCGCCGGCATCTTCCAGGGGGCGTATCGCACCTACTACCACCGGCTCTGGGACGAGGCGCAGCGGCACAGCCACGAGGACGCCCTCGCCATGCGGCGGGATGCGTTCCTGATGTCGTTGATGCAGGAACGCCGCCTCGCAGTCTGCTCGCTGAAGTGGCACCTTGCCGTGGACGACGAGTACAACAAGGCGCAGTTGAAAGTCAAAGATCACCTGACCAAAGTGGTGAAGTCGATCCCGCGGCTCCAGCAACTCATCTACTATCTGCTCGATGCCGTGTGGTACGGGCGGTACGGCTCGCAGTTGCAGTGGGGGTGGAAGAAGATTGACGGGCGCAAGTCGCTGTGCGTGGCGCGGCACATCCCGGTCAGCGGCGACAAGATCGGCCACACGCTCGACCACGTTCCGTACATCCTGATTCACGGCGGGGCCGACAACCAGCAGTTACGGGGCGATCCCGAGATCATCCAGACCACCGAGAACCGTGCCATTGCTCTGCGCGGGTCGTGGCGAGAGCGGTTCATCGTCCACCAGCACGAGGTAGACGACGCGGACTATCTCGACCCCGAGGGAGCGGAAGCCGTCCACGGTGTTGGTGTGCGGCACCGGGTGTTCTGGCTGGACTGGCTTCGCCGCGAGTACATTGGCTGGCTGGTTGACTTCCTTGAGCGAGTCGGTCTGGGCGTCACGATTTTCTACTACGATGCGTCCAATCCCAATTCCAAGGCGGAAGCCGAGCGGGCGGCCAGTGAGCAGTCGCGCCGATCGGTGATCCTGTGGCCGCAGTACCCCGACCAGCCGAACAAGGGCGGGAGCGTTCAGCGCGTCGAGACACCCACGGGCGGTGCCGCGGTGTTAATGCAGCTTCAAACGCACCTCGAGGACGTCATCCAGCGGTATGTCGTGGGGCAGTCGCTCTCCTCGGGGACGGAGGGGAGTGGGCTGGGCGGCTCGGGCGTGGCGTCCTTGCACGCCGAGACGAAGCAGAAGATCGTCGCCTGGGACGCGAACAACCTCGCCGAGACGCTGACGACGGACCTGCTGTCGGTGATCCTGCGGTGGACGTTCCCTGACGTTGACTTCCCGGTCCGCTGGGTGTTCGATGTCACCGAGGCGAACCCAGAGCAGACGTTGGGCGCGGTGTCGATGGCGTACCAACTCGGGGTGGCGTTCAAAACGCAGGAGGTGCGGGCGCTGACCGGGCTGTCCGACCCCGAGCCGGACGATGAAGTCATCGTGATGCCGCAGGATCCCGCCATGATGGGCGGCGGGCAGCCTCCACCGGGAGCGGGTGGGGAACAGCCTCCTCCGGGCGGTGAGGACCAGATGGCCGCGATCGAGCAGGCGATGGGCGGTGGGCAGAAGCCAGACGCGGCGTTCGACCAGATGTACCAGAGCGGGGGCGGCGGTGGTGGGCAGGGTGCGTCACAGCAACAGCCGATGATGATGCGGCGCGCGGGCCGTGTGGTGCGGCCGGTCGCGGGGACAATCGCCGAACCGCACACGGAAGAGGGGGCATCGCATGGCTGACAACGGCTCCTACTACCGTCGCCGCCTCGCCTGGCTGTACCCGGCCCCGGCCAAGCCCACGGACGCCGAGCCGCCCCTCGACCTCGTGGTGCCGATGGCCGAGCGGCTGCCGTGGCTGTACTCGGGCGAGCGTAAGGGTGTTGGATCCTGGCTGCACCCGTCCGAGTTCGCCTCCGAAGGCACGGGTACAGCCGACCCGCACGGTCTGCCCGACGAGTCCGGTATCCGCCCCCAGCCGCAGCAACTCATCAACCCGCCTGCTCGCTTCCCCGGCCGCCCAGCCCGGCCCGTCGGCCCGATGAAGGGCAACGCCGCCCCGCCCGCTGGCGCTGCCCCGGCGCCGTCACCCATGCCAGAACCGCCCCAGCCAGGCGGTCTGCGCGAGTGGTTGGAGTCGCACCCGCACGGTGAGGACAAGGCGCTGCTGCTGCACCTGTTCGGCTCGAAGGACTCGTGGCATGGTATACCCCCCGAGGACCTGGGGGCAGTGCGAGACGGACTGGGCAAGGCCCCGGCGCAGCAGTTGCTGCGAATCCTGCACGGGCTGAACGAATCGGGGATCCACGACCCGGCGCGGCACAAGATTGTCCACGAACTGCTCGCCCGACGGGACGACGGTCCCGAAGTGCCGCTGACTGATCGCAATCTCTCGCAGGCGTGGTCCTTCCCGGACGACGGCGCCATGTTTGATTCGGAGCGGAAGCAGTTCGAGGACTCGCTGCGGAAACTGCCGCGCGTCAAGGGCGTGCCGGGGGCGTTCCTGATGCCGGCGGGGTTGGATCCGAAGAAGGTGTTCGGACCCAAGGCCGGCGCCGTGCGTCTCGGACAGGAGGCGATCGAGGAAGCGGCCAGCGCCTCACCCACGCTGTGGTTCGGGAGGCCCCTGCCCTCCACCGAGGAAGCCCGCTCGCCCGATGCAGCGTGGCGACCCCTCGGCAAAGAGAGCTACAACGCTGACCAGGGCGGTGGGCTGTGGACGGTCCGCTACCCCGACGGGCGGCGATACATCGCGAAGAAACACGCCGACCCGGGAGAAGCGGATGTCGAAGCTGCCACGTCGGGCGCGCTGCGGTTGCTCGGTGTGGTCAACGTGCCTCGCATGGACGTCCGGCCCACAAAGTACGGTCGGACGCTATTCCAGTCGCAGGCGCCGGGGCGAGAACTGTTCGAGGCATCCAAGGATGAGCTTGCCACAATCGGGAAGAAGAATCCGCCCGAGAAACTCGCGTCGATGCTGGCGGGCATGTGGTTGCTCAATGCCGATGACCGGCACTGGGGCAATTACCTGTTTACGCCCGAGGGGCACCTGTACCCGATCGACCTGGGATTCAGTCTTGCCCCACGCAAGGAAACTAGGCATGTGTGGGGGTACAACTCCGATGCGCTGCTGGGTTCCGGGCTGGTCAAACGTGACCAGCAGGTGTCGCCCGATGTCCTGGCGAAGATGGTGCGGATGCGGAAGGCGGTCACCGACCACGTCATGAAGTCGGTCAACGGCCTGGAGGAGGACTACATCCAGGCGGTCCAGCAATCGCTCGACCAGCGGTTCGACTGGCTGGAACAGGCGGTGCAGTTGGGGCACCCCGTGCGGCTGATGGATTTGCCGCGACTGGACAGCCCGCGGAAACAGTACCAACGAGCGGGAGGGGTGCAGCGGTACAGCGCCCTCCCACTGCCACACAAGCCCCTCGTCCGGCTGGCTGAGGGCAGCACGCATGTCCCCGGTCATGCTGCCGCAATCACGCCCCTGCTCACGCACACGGTCAGTCCCTACCACTCGCACAACCTCGCCATGACGGCGGGGGCGGATGCGATTTTGGGCGGCAAACCTGCGCAGCACGTCCACAATGCCGCATGGCCGCACAATCTCGACCCGAAAGACCCAAGACACAGCCGACGGGCAGAGTCCGCGCACCTGGGAGTCCATGCGGAGCCCGACGGGCGGTTCGGTTTCCATCACCATCAGGGGTTGCCAACAGCAACGGATCGCGACGTCCGTGCCGACATTTTCTGGGACGGTTTAGGGTCATTGCCCATTGCCAGCCCTGGCGCGTGGTACAGCGGTCACGGCCGTGTCGAGATCGAGAACGACCCCCACCTGCGCACATTTCTGGGAGCAGTCCGTGACGCTGGCCCGCGTGAGAAGAACGCCGCGCCGTACCACATGCTCGCCGACTACCTCAACGAGCGGGAGCATCCTGCGGCCGAGGGCGTGATGCGGTCCCGGGACTTCCCGGACGTGATTGCGGCACTCGCAGCGGACCCCAACCCGCCAAGCCGACAGGTGCTGGAGAAGGCCGGGTTGTCGCCATCGTGGGACAATCTGCGAGAGGACATGGATGGCGG
Organism: uncultured Actinomycetes bacterium; assembly: GCA_964476495.1. GTDB lineage: Bacteria > Actinomycetota > Actinomycetes > Mycobacteriales > Nakamurellaceae > Nakamurella. The sequence continues at coordinate 7,943 of CAYZBB010000057.1, forward strand.
GTACACCCCGACCATTCTCGGGCGGTCACCTGACCATCAGCAACTGATCCGCCATCTCGTCGGCATGGGCTACCCCGTGTACGGCGGCTCGGGGACAGGGACCATCCAGCCCCTGTTGCGACGTCAGCGGTTCGCCAGGGTCGGACACCCCCAGCGGCACGCACACGAATCGCACCCTGTCGTCGAGAAAGTCGCTTCGGCCGCGCAAGACGTCCACCCGGACCCCAGCCTGCCCCAGCGAGAGGCGGGCAACCACAAGATGGGGCATGTCCGGCTGCACGGGCTGGACATTACCATTGAGACGGCGAAGGGGCAGACTCGCACCAAGACAGGGGCGGACGGCAAGCCGTGGTCGCGGAAGATGCTCGCGCACTACGGGCGGATTCGCCGTACCGAGGCAGCCGACGGTGACCATCTCGACGTCTACATCGGCGACCACCCCCAGAGTGAACTGGTGGTCGTGGTCGAGCAACTGAAGGAGTCGGGCAAGCACGACGAGTACAAGTGCGTCCTCGGCTGCACGTCACAGAAGGAAGCCGTGGACCTGTACCGCTCGCATCATCCGGCAGGGTGGAACCGTATTGGGAAGGTGCGGCTGATGACCATGCCGGAGTTCAAGGTGTGGGCGGTCAGCGACAAGGCGGCGAAGCCGTTTCGCGCAGCCCGCCAGTCCTCCCAACCTTCTCCGGGAGTGTTCAGCCGTGTAGAATCAGGGGAAGTGGAAATGCCCCGCGCTGTGTCACCAGCCGGGGCGGTGGGATCAACTCAGGTGAGGAGTCAATCCGTGGACCAGTCTACTCCCCCCGTCGTCAGCACACCAGAGCGGTTCAACAACAGCAGCGTGTCGGGCATCCCCCTCCAGGGGCCGCTCGTGGGGGTGCAGCATCATGGGGGAGTCCTTCAGGACGTTGACCAATACTCTAATATTACGCATCCAATGTCTCAGAATGCCATGTTGCATCATGCTGCTGCAACTGGCGCTCGTGCCATGCTTTCTGGCCAAGAACACGCGCATGTTGCGCACTCAGTTACTCCGGAACTGGCTGCTGCAATTCATCGTCAGCGTGACGTGCCGCGGTCTGCTCATGGGATGCTGTTCGGGGGGGATACGGACGGGAAAGTAGTGGCGTGGAGACGAGGCATCTACCACGGCAACATTCTTCACGCCGACGAACCGATCGAACGGCACATAGCAAATAATGCTGCACCCAATTCTTTCAGTCCAATGCTTTACCCGCTGGACCCTGGTTCAGAACGAAGTGCAGATGCCGCCAGGGCGGACATTCGTCGTTCCGTCCGTAGGGCCGACCGAACCGGCAACCTCCACGCGCAGGTTCACATCCACCCCGATCCCCACTTCCGCGAAATGTTGAAGAGCGCCGTCCTGGGCGGCCCAGCCGAAGCGGGCATCTTTGCCGACTGGCTCGACGAGCGGGGCCACCACGACGCCGCGGCAAAGATCCGCAATCCCGATGGGTCCATCCTGCACCACGGCCCGGCGGTGGCCGGGGCGATCGCGGAGGAGATGCCAGGGGAGAAGGCGGCGACGCCTGCGCAGCCGCCCGCACATTTGCAAACTGGCCGCCGCGTTGGGCGAGCCATGGCGCGTGACCGCTGGGCCGACGAATTGACGCATGAATGGACCGGGCTGGACGGTCAAGACGCTGACCAGTTGACGGCGGCAGGGTTGGAACCTGGAACGCCGGAGTGGGATGCGGCCGAGGCGGAAGCCGAGCGTGCCTTTCGCGAGTATTTAGAGGAACGACAACGGTGATAACGCTTCGCGTTCACAGCATCGACGGCCACGACAACGGCACGCTGATCGCCACCCCGGACGGCGACCTGCGTGCCCGTCCCAACGGCAAGCGTGGCGAGATGACCCTGGCCCGGCTGGCGCAGAGCCTGCCCGAGGGCGAGTCCGCCGCGGCGTACCTGCACCATCTGGCGCGGAGCATGCCCGGCCGCGCAGTGATCGAGCGGGACGACTGGCAGCCGCAACCGCACGGCCACGACTCGTTGACTCTGACGTGGGACGGTGAACCCGAGGCCACGCTCGCGCTCGACGGCGATCGGCTGCGCATCGCCCCTCATCCCGGCATTGACGAGCGGGACGTGCGCGAGACGCTGGCGAGGTTGCGACAGCCGCACTGGTCGGACGCTGACCTGTACCACGCGCTGCCGGACCTGCTCCGGGGGCGATTGAAGGCGGTGCCGGGGGTGGCGCAACCGATCCGGCACGCGGCGCCTGCACTGAATCCTGGGCCGGGTGCGGCGCGTCCGTGGGGCAGCATTCCGGGCGATGCTCACGTCGGCGGGCCGGGGGTGCAGCCGCATCGTCCGGCGGGCAGCCTGATCCGGGTGGTGGGTGGCACGGGGAAGATCAATCATCCCGCGCACCCATCGCCGCGGCCCGGCCAGCAGCTTCGATTCCTACATCCGCCAGAAATCACCGCTGCGGCGATGAGTGCTGCGCTTCAGGCGCAGCACGGCTACCAGATGTCGCACAACGATCGTGCGCAAGGGATTCCGAGTTCGGCAACCTGGGGGGCATCGTCTGGCAATCGTTACCCGCATCAGGTCGGGGCAATCGCTGACGCGTACGGTAACGCATGGACCCGCGAGAACTGGGGCGGGGAGGGAGTTTCGAGTCATCATCCCCGCAGCGTTGGAGAGGCTCTCTGGGAGTCGAATCGCTGGGGTGCGGACCGTCGCCCACGGCACGAGCGTATTCCAGCGACGGACCCGCACTTCCGTTTTGAGACGCACCCGGAGTTGAGGGCGTTCTTCGACGCGATGATTCACGGCGGGCCAGGACCTTCTGAGAGTTGGCAGCCCCATTTCGAGCATCATCGGGGCATGCTCGCCGACTGGCTTGATGAGGGCGGGCACCCGGCGGCGGAGGACGTGCGCAAGGCCCGGTTCGCCGATGACGTGATGAGCGCCATTGCTCGCCACGAGTCCGAGGCGCATCACACAGACGGAAAGAACTACTACGCCCGCGAAGGCGAGCAGGCCCGATACGCCGCTCCCCCCACACCATTGCCGGAGTCTCTTGGTAGCCTCGGTGCCGAATCGCGTGTCGCGGCACACGGCCACCCCAGCGGCATGCCCGGATACACGCCCAGCGTGCCGCCAGCGCCATTGGCCGGCCCGCTCATCCGCAGTTCCAAGGGACCGCTGTCCATGCCGCCCCTGCCCTTGGGTGCGGGCAACATCTCTGAGCAGCGCATGCCTCCGGGCCATCTGCACAACAAGGCGTTGGCTGCTGGCGTGAGTGCAATGCTGAATCCGCACAGTGAGCCAGAATCCGCTGTGCGGGCAATGGAATACGCGAGCCGTTGGCGACGTCCCGGTGAGCATCCTTTCGGTCACATGCCGAATTTCGAGCATGCCGCCCTGTATGCCACGCCGGATGGCTCTGTGCATGTCCGTCCGGTTCACGGCCCGCAGGCGATGCGGCACGCGGAAATCATTGGGCAGGCGTTCCCCGGCTACGATGCGACTGGTGAGACGGAATTCACTCCCGCGCTGGAGCCGGAGCCGACCACGCAGGTGCATCTGCACGACGACCCACACTTCCGCGGCATGCTGGCGCAGATGCGGGGATTTGGGGATCATCGACAGTATCACCCCGCACCGTACCAGATGCTGCAAGACTGGCTTGAGGAGCGGCAGCACCCGGCCGCGCCGCAGATTGCGAAGGCCAAGAATCTGCACGATGTGGTCGCGGCACTGTCCGACTGGCAGCATGATGGGCAACCCCAGCAGTATAGTCGCCCCGTGAGACACAACCTCGTTCCGCCACAGCCGGCTCACGCAGCCCGCGCAGCTGTGCAGGGGCTGTTGCACTTCCACCAGCATGCCGACCACGGCGTTCTGCCCGGCGTCATGGATGCTCTGGACGAAAGCGGATACCGTTTGCCCTCTCACGATCATCGGGCCTTGCACGCCTACGCCGACCCGCAGACACGGGCTGGCATGAGCAGTTCCGAGCACCGGCATGCGCGGGGGCTGCTGCGGCACCTGACCGGGCAGTCGCTGCGGCACGCCGAAGCACTCTCGGGAAAACCGGGGCTGGGCCATCACATTGGCAGGGCGTTGGAGTACCTGGAGGATGCGAATTCGGCAGAGAACCCAACGGAGCACTATCGCAGGTTGTTGGCGCACATGCAGCAGCATCGGCTGGCTCCCGAGCATCATCCCGAATTGCGGCAAGTCATCGCCGCGAATGGCAACCCGTGGGACACGCCGTTCCAGGGCATGCTGAATGCGCAGATTGCCGATTCGCTGCAAGGGGAGTATCCCCGAGCAATCCAGGAATTCCTGGCTGGATCGCAGCAGTATGCTCGTGACGGCTCTCCAGAACGGCATCGCCTCGAGGGACTGGGCGGCACGGGCGGCAACCGCAACAACTGGAAGGCCCCGCACCAGGAGTTCGTGCAGGAACCGCTGGTCAAGGTCCACCGTCCTGACGAGACCCATCCGCTTGCCAATCATCTGCGGCCGGCAGACGACCTCGCCCGGGACGCTCTGGCATCGGGGCGGCACCAGGCAAAGTACATCCATCACGCTGGCGGCCGGGTGGTTGGCGGGCACCCCGGGGCGATGCTGATTGCCGATCCCTTCGGGCGCGTGACCGCGCACCCGCACCCCGAGCCAGTTGTCGGACCGCCAACCAAGGCCCCGTTCGACTGGCACCTGCAGACTATGTCGGGGGTGACGGAGGGCAGCAAGCACTCGCCGCAGGACCCGGCCCGGTGGACGGATCTGCGCAATCGGCACCTCGACGCGATCCGCAACGGAAATGTGTTCCTCGAACACACCATCCACCCGGACATCGCCAACCTGTACCGTCAGTCGCTTCGTGGCGACATGGAGTCGTACCAGTTGCTTCGTCGCCGGCTGGCCGACATGGGCCATCCGGGGCACGAGGAGATGCCCCAGGACTTTGTGCCGAAGCCATATCGGCTCCAGGAGTTTCTGGAAGAAGACCCGTACAATCCGCCCCAGCACGACGAGGAGTTTGGGCGGCACTGGCAGAAGCCGGGGCGTCCGGAGCGGCACGAGTCCGAGCATGCCCCGGCGGGCGGCGCCGACGTGGGGGGCAAGCACTACCCCGGGGGCGAGTTCGTCCCCGGTGGCGGCAGCGGTGGCGGCGGGGAATCTGCGGTGCTGGCACCGCGCGGCCGAAAGAAGTTGACCGCCAAGGAGCACAAGCGGCGGCAGAAGGTGGAGAAAGCCAAGGCGGTCCTGTCCCGTGCGGGCAGCCTGGGAGTGCAGGGCGCGGCCAAAGCCTGGGGCACGGTCGAGCACGTCGAGCATGTCGCCAAGGAATGGGTGACCGACCGGGTGGACAAGCGGGTCAACCAACTCCCGGAAGGCGTGCAGGGTGTAGTCCGCGGCGTCTGGCAGGCGATTCGGCTGGGGAGCAAGGCCCTGTTCGCCACCTACACCGCGGGGCAGTCGCTTGCCGAGGAAGTGGCGATTGCCAAGGGAGCGACCCCGGAGCAGGCGGCCCGACTGCGCGGAATTCTGCAAGCAGTGGATGTGACCGTGGCCAAGCCGCTGGTGATTGCAGCGGAGGCCGCGCACCTGGGTGAAATCGGCTGGGCGATGGGGCTGGTGCCAGTGGCGTCCACCGGGTATCTGGCCTACTCGCTGGCGAAGGATCCGGTGGCTGTCATGCAAGCGGCGCGGGCGACGGTTCGCAAGGCGATGGGCCGCAAGCCGCCGGAGCAACACGCGATGAGTGATGCGCGACGGGCTGTTGAGTCGCTGCTGGCGGGGATGGATCAGGCTGCGGATGCCGACCTGTTTGCCGCCCTGGTGTGCGCGGCCCTGGACGATGGACTGGATCTGGCGGCAGCGGTGGAGTTGGCTCGGCAAGAGAGTGACAACGGACCTGTAATCAGGGAGTCAAGGCGGGTACAATACTCGCTGCCAGCCGGAGGAAGTCAGCCCACTCAGTCCGAAACGGTCCCATCATCGGAAGAGTTGAATGAAAAGGGCCGCATGCGACCGCTGGGTGCTCGCAGCGGAATCAACGATTCGATGTGGGTCAACATGACAGATGGCAGGAAATTCCTTGCCAAGCATGCTGTCTATCATGGGAAGCCATCGCCAGCGGACCACGACACTGAGATGGCTGCAAACAGTATCCTGCGGCAAAGCGGATTTCCAGGAATCCCCCCAATGGGGGAGATGACTCACAAAGGCAAAAGATGGCTGGTACAGGGGCTGGTCCCCGGGGAAGACGAGTACGCAGTTGCTCAAAGGATTCATCGGTTTTCGGACATGGCCAATTCCGATGCGATCGAGTCCAAGATGAATCACCCAAAGACCCGAGAGGAAATTGCTCGCCTGGTTCGCTCCGTGCCCTCGCATCGTCTTGGAGAAGTGGGACTGGCGGACTGGTTGGTAGGTGGAGATCGGCATTCGGGAAACTACCTCTATGGGGAAGGGCTGCTCAACCCGATTGACTACGGATACTCCGTGCATCCACGGCCCTCCACGGATCCCCACTTTGAACAGTCCTTTTTCAACGTCAACCAGTACGGGCCTTTTCTGGCGGGACGGTTCAATCTGCAAGAATTCGGATCCATGCCAGTCCCACGAGAGTCGATTCGGAAAGTGGTCGAGGCCGAACCAGGCATTATGGCAACGATCAGCCAACTCCTCCCGTACTACCCGGAAAGCGGGCAGTTCGGGAAAGAATCGGTGATGCGACACTGGGCAGGAAAAATGGACTGGCTCAAGCATTTGCTGGCATCTGGAAAGGATATTCGGCTGGGTGATTTGGCGCAGCAAGGCAGCTGGTATCAGGCTCCGTTCCGTCCCAAGGGGAAAAAGGCATGACTTTCCGGCTGCATCAGACAGACCGAGCAATTGGTGATGTGACTTTTCTGCCGGGGCAGGATCCCATTCTTGTTCCGGCGAATGGGCAAGAGGCCAGTTTTGATCGCGCGTGGAATGCGGTCCGTTCGGATGGTGATCCTGCCTCTTGTCTTCAGTGGTACAGCCAATCCAATCGCCGACGTGGCCGCGGATTCTGGGTCGAGTCCCTGCCCGATCCATCTCCGGCGGCCAATCACCCATGACCGACTTCATCACCTCGGGCGAGTGGACCAGCGTCGTCTCGTCCAATGTGTCCGAGGCGATGTATGACGCCGATCGGGAGCAACTCTCCATTCGCTTCCACAGCGGAAGGGTGTACCACTACGTCGGTGTGCCTGCGAGCATGGCGGCGGAGTTCATTCGCGCGCCCAGCAAGGGCATCTGGGTACATCGCAACCTCGTGGTTCCCGAGTGGTCGTTCATCAGAGGGTAGCGGGAAAAAAAGCGGGAAAAAAGCGCCGGCTGGCATCCAACGGCTCGCCTCAATGTGCGATGCTGTGTGCGTTGCGAAGACAGACCATGAGGCATTTCGCCTCGCCGGTCAAAGTCAAACCGCACGCAAACAGGAGTACTTCGTTTGAACATCGAAATTGCAATTCTCGGCACGACTCCCCTCCTCATGCACAACCCCCGGATGGTGGACCCCGAGTTCCCGCTCAACCGGGAAATCAAGGCACTCACCTCCAAGCGGAAGAAGACGGACGAGGACCTCCGCAAAATCGAAGATCTGGAGTGGTACGGCGGGTTGTACACTGAGGGGAGCGGCAAGTCTGAAGTGGTGGTTCAGCCGACCTCCAAGGTCCGCAAGTGCATCATCAACACCGGCAAAATCTCCAAGCAGGGCAAGAGCATCGAGCGGGCCGTAATCCTCACGGAACTCAACGTTCCGTTGATCTACGACGGCCCCCAGGACATAAAGTCACTCTCCGAGAACCACGTCTACCGCTCCCGGCTGTCGGTCGGCATCGGCAACAAGCGCGTGATGCGCTGTCGGCCGCAGTTCAACCCGTGGGGTTTGATCGTGCGGGGGTACTTCGTGGACGATGCCGGGCTGAACTTCGACGAGTTGTGTCGCATCGTCGCGCTGGCCGGCATCGCCGAGCGGATCGGGGACAACCGGGTCAATGGCTACGGGCGGTTTCGCGGGGTCGTCCGCAATCTGGACAGCGGCAAGGTCAAGGACATCAAGCCGACCATCAAGGGGTTGGAGGCGTTCTTCGAGGAACTGGACAAGGCAACCGCAGGATGAATGAGTGGTGGCCCGGCAGGGAGAACGTTCTCCCTGCCGGGCGTCTTTGGGTTGGGAGGGATGCCATGACAACAACAGCAACGTTTCAGACCAACCGACAGAGTGGGCAGACAAATCAGGAAGTGATTGCGGCGTTGGTCGCCAGCCAGCCGCCGGGGACGGTGTTTACCTACGACCAGTTTCTCGCGGCCCTGTCCGCGGGGACGGACACGGTGTACGACCGCGCCGCGGTGCAGCAGTGCGTGCGGCTGGCGAATCGGCGGCTGCTGCGGGAGCACAAGCGATACTTGCGGAACGTGCCGAACGTCGGGTATCGCATGATCCCGGCAGGGGAGCACTGCGAGGTTGCACGGCAGCGCAACCGTCGCGCGGACCGGCAAGTTTCGATGGCGATGCAGACGCTGCGGAACGCCCGCATGGAGGAGATGACCCCGGACGAGGCGGCGCGGCACAATGCACAACTGATCGTTAACGAGTCAATGCTTTCGGCGATGCGGCATCAGCGGCAGCAGGCGGAGAGGACGGCGCAGTTGGTCGCGAACCTCAGCAGCCGTGTGGAGCAGTTGGAGGCAAAGAAACAGGGATAATCGCAGCGTGGGCAGGGCGGTGCGAGGTGGGGCGTGGCAGGGCGTGGCAGGCAAGGCGAGGGTTGGCGGGGCGGAGGCGTGGCTAGGCGAGACGAGGCTTGGTTGGGCAAGGCAGGCGGGGACGGGTTCGGCTTGGCACGGCAGAGTTTGGCAGGGCAGTCTGGGCGTGGCAGGGCGTGTCCGGGCTAGGCTCGGCACGGCGAGGCAGGGGAGCCATAGGCTCATGAACAGCCCCCGGGTAACACCGGGGGCTGTTTTCGTTTCCACACACACTTCTTTTCCATCTCTTGTACCGGCCGCTCTTTGACTGAAAAGATTTTCTTACGCCATGATGCCCGGCATGGTGGACCCAAAGTTCAACGACCCGACGCGGTGGGAACTTGTTGAAGATGTAAACGTCTTCGACGAGCACACCGACCGGCGTGGCGACAAAGTCGTGCGCAAGTTTACTCGCGCCGATTTGGAGAAGATCGCGGAAAAGTGCAACCACCGCGACCGCATTGGGCAGCACTGCCCCCTGACTTTGGGTCACACCAAGGACGACGCCAAGGAGAAGGACCAGCCGGAGATTGTGGGCTATGCCCGCAAGTTCCGCGTCGCCTTCGACGCGACGCTCAACCGGCACGTTATCCGCGCGACCTACTACCTCCGCCGCGACCGCGCCGAGGAGGCGCGGGAGTACCCGCGCATCTCGGTCGAATACTGGCCGGACGGGAAATTTTTTGACCCCATCGCTCTCCTGCGGCGGACGCCACAGCGGGATTTGGGGCAGTGGACGTACCACCGCCGCGGGAAGGCAAAGGCCGCCTGCGTGCGTTACGCAATGGGAGAGCAGCCGATGGCAGACGAATTCGAGGACGACAAGCCAGGCCGCGGCGGCGATCCCACCGGGCCGCCGTCCAAGGACGACACCGACGACGACCCCCGCCGCACCGACGAGCCGGATGGCGACGAGGACGGCCGCCCCGAAGACGTGGAGCCCGAGTTCCACGCCAAGGTAATGAAGTGCATGAGGGGCAAGTACAAGCACTTTGACGACATTTACAAGGAACACGCCAAAAAGTACGAGATGGGGTCGGACAATGACGACCCCGATGCCGACCCCAATCCCGACACCGAGGGCGAGAGCGAGGACGCCGTGGACCCGAAGAAAAAGGCGCCCGTGGCGGACCAGATGGCCCGCGCCGGCAACGTTGCGCGGATGGCCAAGATGGAGCAGGAACTCGCGGAACTCCGCAAGGAAGTCCGCACGGCTCGCCTCAAGGAGGCGGAGGCTGGTCGGTTGGACGTTGTCCGCCGCATGACGGACGCCGGCTACCGGATCGGACAGCCCGAGAAGGTGGTGCAGAACTGCCGTCGGATGTCCGACAAGGAGTTCGCCGACCACATCGAGTACCTCGCCGAGATCGCTCCCAAGGACCCGGCCAGCGGTCCGGGGGTTGAGGTTGCCCGCCAGTCTCCCGTGGGGCGTTACGCCGCGGAACGGCAGGCGGAGATCGACAACGACCCCGACACCTTCACCGAGTCCGACTTCGAGCGGGCCAACGATTACCTCCGGCAGCACCCCGGCTGTGAGTGGGAAGAGGCCGAGAAGTACGCCAAGGAAAACCGGCCGAAGCGCTTTGCGGCGCGGAAGGAGGTAGCGCGATGACGACCCCAGCACGAGTCTCGTCCTGGTGCCAGCCGGGACAGACCCAGACAGCCGGCACGGCCATTGTGGTGCCGATCGACCCCTATGTGCCGTCCAGCGGACCGCTGATGTACACCTACAGCGGTAACATCGGTCGGCCCACGATGAACTGGATGACTCAGCCGTACACCAAGGTGTCGTCTGCCATCCTCATCAACGGATCGACCGCTCACACCTGGGCGTTTCTGCGGCCCAAGAACTGGACCTACCTCACCGAGGCCGCGACCGCCAACGATACCACGTTGGTGATGTACGACAATCCGGGAACGTACTCGACCAACCTCAAGTACCCCGTTGCGTCTGGCGAAATCACCGCGCAGGTGTCGGACAACACTCCGGCCAGCGGCGACTACGTCGCGCTGCAACTCGACGACGGCACCTGGCACTTCTCCCTGGTGTCCTCGCTGTCGAGTTTGACCCTGACCATTGCGACCGCGACGCCCAACATCACGGGCGGCGGCGCGGCCGTGGGGCGAATCCTGTTCTTCTTCGGCGCCGCTGGCGACAAGGACCCCTGCACGGGCCGCATCGACCCGGTCATCCTCCCGGCCGCCTCGACCACGACGCAGTTTTCCGTGCCCGACGGGTTCATCACCTCGTTCCGGCCGGGCGAACCCATGATCCTGTACAACGCCAACGCCACTGCGGCCAGCACGGTCGCCTCGCTGGCTGGCTTCTACTCGAAATACTGAGATAAGGAGAGGAGCCAACTACTCGGAGTGTTTTTTCAGGTAGGCGATAACGGCCTGGAAAAGCGTGATGTCATCATCAAAGTGGCCAATGCCACTGTTGCACTTGGCGCAAAGGAGAGACCGGACTTTCCCGGTCTTATGGTTGTGATCCACGGCAAGCGACTTGATCTGTTTGTGGTTGCCCAACTGCCTCTCCGGCTTGCCGCAGATGCCGCACAGTCCGCTTTGCGCTCTGTGCATCGCATCGTACTGATCGCGGGTCAGACCGAAGTTAGTTTTGAGTCGGTGGTTGCGTCTCTGTTCCCAGGTGACTTCGTTGCAGCACACCTTGCAAGTTTGCTGCCGCCCGTCAATGCAGGCCGGAGCCTTGCGAAACTTCTTCAGTGGCTTGATTTCGCCACAGCGGTGGCATCGTTTTTCCGTGTCGTCGCTCGGAAGTGGACCGCGCTTGGCTATGCGTTCGGCCTGTTTCAGTTGCTCATGAGCCGTGATGCATTTTTGACAGATGTGGGTGTACCCGTCTTTGCACATCGAGTTTTTGGGGAATCGCTTCAGTGGCTTGGTGATGCTGCATCGACGACACTCTTTTTCTGTCGGGATGGGCGTTCCGGAACGAATGCTTTGGGTCTTGGCCGCTTGCCGTCTGCGGCGGTAGCAGTTGCGGCAGGAGTAGTGCCGACCATCCTTGCTACGGACACTCAGGCAGAACGACTCGATCGGTTGAACTGTGCGACAGGTGCTGCATCGCTTGTCCGTCTCATGCTCGAAAAGTTCACGCTGCTGGGTAGAATTGGCTTCAGCCATGACAGGCCCTTTCGCAAGAAGGGTGGTTGTGGTCAGGGCCGACAGGCGCGTCAACGCCTGTTCGGCCTGCTCAATTCTAGCAATTCCCAACAGTCAAACCAAGGGACAAAAGTGGGGCAAATGCCCGCTAACTCCTATTTAAGAGAGAAATAGTATGCCATCGTTTTCTAAGGTGGCCAATGGCAACATCCCCCCGTGTCGCTTCGTGAAACTCGACACGTCGGCCGCGGACAAGGTGCTTGTCTGCGGCGCAGGCGAGTCGCCCTACGGCGTCTCGGGCCCGGGGGTCCGCAACGTCCCGGGCGACATTGGTCTGGATGACGGCTACCACGCCATTGCCGGGCACAACTGCCTCGTCTTCGGCCCACCCGAGAAGGATGTGCTGCTGGAAGCGGGTGGCACGATCACGATTGGTGCGCTGCTGAAGTCGGGCGCTGCCGGGGTGGCCGTGGCGACCGTGACCAACCTCGACATCGTCGGTGCCATTGCCATGCAGGCGGGGGTCGCGGGCGATCTGATCCGCGTGCAACTGATCCCGCCGACGGGACTCTCGACGTAATCGGGACCGCGAAACTCCTAAAGGGGCTGCCTGTTCGCAGCCTCGATCCCGGCCGACTCGGACTGATCCCCCGAGAGACGGCTCAAACACGTCGCACGCCGGTTGAGAGGCTGCGAGCAGGCAAGCCCCTTTACCCACAGGTGACGTCGTGCCTACGCTGCGATTCTCAAGCGCCACGGATGGGTTCCTCCCCGAGGCAACTGGTCAGTGCATCGCTTTCATCCGCAAGGAAAACGAGTTCAACCTCAACAAGTACGTCCAGTATTACCCCTCGCCGGCTCCGGTCGGAGTGTACACGATCCTCGGGCGCGATGAGCAGATTCGCGTTCCCACGGATGCCGAGTTCGCTTGGGAGGACGGCGACGAGGCCCCGGAGGGTCTGTCCCGCCAGGAGTCCTTCACCACGCAGTCGTTCCGCACGTTCCGCCGCGCGTACCCGTGGCGACTGGGTTACCAGCAGATCGACACAAGCAAACTCTGGAAGCCCAAACTGGTCCACGCGAGCAGCGCGATCAGCAAGTGCATGACGAACCGCACCAAGCGGGTCATCGACTTGCTCGAGACGACCTCCAACTGGGGCACCAACTACGCCTCGGCCAACGATCTCAACGGCGGCAAGGGCGGCTGGGCGACCGCGTCCGACGACCCTGACAGCCCGAACTACCTCGCGATTTACAAGAGCCTGATCGAGGCGGCCCGCCGCATCCACCTGGGCACCAACGGCAAGGTCCGCATCCGCGACCTACGCGTGGTGATCTCCCCGGGCTTGGCGATCGCCGCGGCGCAGTCCGCCGAGATCCTGAACTACCAGCGCGAAACGCCGCAGGCGAAGCAGATCGCCCTGGACGGGTTCTCGGATCAGGAGGACATGTGGACCCTGCCCGAGCGGTACAAGGGGTTCAAGTTCGTCGTCGAGGACTCGCCGATCGTGACGGAGGCCCCCAAGGTTTCCTCGGGTAACCTCGTCGAGGCAACGACGAATCGCTTGTACATCAAGAGCGATTCCTCGGCGGTCGTCTGCTCCCGGCCCGGCGGGCTGGACGGCGACTACGGTGCGCCGTCGTTCTCCACGATCCAGATTTACCACTACCAGGGTCTGCTTCGTGTGCAGGCGTTCGACGAGCCGAAGCACGAGCGAGTCACCGGCCGCGTGGTCGAGAACATCAAGGAAGTGCTGGCGGCTCCCACGGCCGGTTTCCTGATTACGCAGACGATGTAACTCTCAAATCACCAGGAAAGGGGGTGCATCGTGGCGGATCATTCGAGCAAGGGGCGGCACTTCGCCGCAACGCTGGACGGCCGCGTGTTCAGCCAGTCGGCGACGCCGCTGGGACTGGCGATTCCGATCTACACGGCGACCGCGCTCGCCGGCGGCATGCCGATCTGGAACCCCAAGGGTTCGCTGGTCAACGTCGAGTTGATCTCGGTGGACATCAACTACGGCTCGGGCACCGCCGATTACGGCGCGGTCGGGTTGATGTTCCTGAACGTCAATCAGTCCGCCCTGGCGACCGGGGCGCCGATCACGGCGTTTGCCGAGACGACGCCCAAGAACGGGCTGCTCGGCTATGGGCGGTACACCCAGGTGAAGTCCAGCAACGCCGGCACGGTGACGATCACCGCGGGGGCGGCTGGGGACTGGGTGCGGTCGATGGCGACCATCAACCTCGAGGCAGCGACGGGCACGGCCCACGCCTCCACAACGTGCTCCTACGACTTCGACGGCACAATCATCGTCCCACCCGGTGGACTGGTCTACCTCGCCGCGACGAAGGCATCGGTGGCGCTGTACGCCACGTCCATCGTGTGGGCGGAGTGGCCAATCGAGCAGTAAGGGGGTGAGCCATGCCGCAGACCCCTCTGTCCTCGACGACGACCTATTGCACCGCGGCCCGGTTCCTGGTCCGCGTGGACTGGCGGACCGTCGCGGACCTGATCTCCGACACCGGAGAGCGGGTTGAGTCTGCCGAGGCCGTGAAACTGCATCCCAACCTCACGGCTGCCCTCCGCGCGGCGTCGGGGGAACTGGAGACGGCCGTCATGGTCGGCGGTCGGTACATCCCCGAGGACCTGCGGGAGATCGCCGACGACAGCCCCTCGACCAACGCGACGGAGTTGCTCGCGGACATTGTGGCGGGGCTGGCCCTGCGGAGAATCTTCCGCCGCCGACCCAACGACCGGCCCATGCCGGGACTCGCCGCCGAGGCGGGGGAGTGGCTGGAAAAGGCGATGAGCGGGCAGCGAATCTTTGCCACCCAGGAGTCATCCGACGCCGGCGTGGTGGACTCCGTCACCGAGACAGCGACTGTGATCGGACGGCGGCAGATGGTGACCCGGCAGGCCGCACGGTACTTCTCGCGGCGTGCGGATCGTTCGGACCCGGCACGGCAGTAAGGGGTGACGCATGCAGGTCTATTCGACTGGGCCGGCTCGGGTTTGGGTGGCTTTCCCCACTGGGGTGCAAATCGCCACGTCGCTGCAATTGCCCAGTACAAACGGGTGGTATTCATCGCTTTCCCCGGCGGTCCAGACCAACCTTGCTGGGTCTTCTCTGGCGGGAACGCCGACACCGTTCTGCACCTGTGAGCGCGCTCCCAAAATCCGCGAAATGACCGACTATGAGCCGGTCATGAACGATCTGGGCGGCACCAAGAAAGAGTTTGACTCTCTTCACGAGGGCACCGATGCAATGGTGGCGGGAATCGCCACTCGTTGGCGGGAACCCATTGCGAGAGCCCTTGCGGAAACGCCGCGGTACACCGGCATTGGGATTCGCGGCGACGCCCTTGGCGATCTCGGAACGTGCATGATTCTCGAGGGTCGCACCGTCACGGTGTACGTCGAGTACATGTATGGCAACGCCGGCTCGGGTGTGCAAAAGGCCGCGATGACGGGTGGCGGCATGGGGCCTGGGTTGCGGTTCCTGGCGTGCAAGTGGATGCCCGTCGAGCATGATGTTGGCACCGGCCCGAAGAAGCTCACTTGGATGTTTCACGCGATGCGCGTCTACTCCACCGTCACCGGGTCGATGGCTTACGCCGACGAGGTGATGACGCCCCTGGACGGACTCGCCTGGGAGGTTATTCCGTGAGTCAGTTGCCCGGGTCGGATCCGCGAGACATTTTCTCATTTCACGATGGCGAGCGGCTGCGTTACGTTGATCCGCATCGCGTTCGGAGGCTGCTTCACGCCAACCTGGGAGGCAGCCTCGAGGAAGTCATCAAGACTGCCAACAGCAAGGCCGACATCCCGCCGCAAGCGTGGTCGCACGCCTGGGAGCAATTGACTCTTGCCGTGATTGCCGCCTTTGGGCTGTCGCCGCTGGACCCTGCGACGGGCAAGGGGGCGACCGAGGACTGGTGCCGCCAACTGCTCACGGATTTCTTTGCCTGGGAGGGTGAGCAACGCTCCCGGTTTCCGGTTTGAGGCTGACCTCGCTGCTGCTTACGGGGCTTTCGTTCTCACGCTGCCCTACCCCACTCAATTCGGCTTGTGGCTCAATCTTGGGCGAGTTCGTGGCCAGAACGCCGCGATCGTGTCGGCCGGGACTCGCGACGCGGCTGGCGGCGCCAGGTCGTGGGCGTGGTACGACGCGCAATGTTCGCTCGAAGAATGCGTTGGCGATGTCATGTCCGACCAGAACCTTGATCGGGCAACCGCGCAGATGTTGGCCCAGCGTGGGACAAGGAGGTGAGCCGTGGACGAGCAAGACCTCGGCGAGATCCGCGAACTGATTGCGCAGGCGACGGCCCATACCCAGGAGCAGCAGTGGCCCGAACCGACTGCTGCCCCCACCATGCCGGCGCCGGAAGGGGCATCGGCATCGCAATTCGAGCCGATCGTTGGACGGCTGGAGCGTGTTGCTCAGATGCTCGAGAGCCGGGCAGATGACCAGTCTGCGCAGTGGGGACGGTCGGGGAAGGTCTATGAAAATCAGAGCCTCGGCGGGCTGATTTCCCAGATGCCCATTCCGCAAGCGATGGGATTCGTTCATCAGTCCTGGGGATTGCCGTCTCAGTCGCCGGGCGAATCGGGAGGGGATTGGCAGATACCCATCCCCGCGCCCGATGAAACAGACAGGACGGGGGCTCTCCCGCCCGTGGCAGACTTGTGGCCCGAGCCACAGGCGACTGCCCCGTCTGGGGATGCCAGCCTCCCCTTGCCATTGCCTCCAGGGCCCAGCGATCCCGACGCCATGCCCTGGTTCCCGGATGCTCGCCCAACGCACCTGGGAGGCACTGGCAAAAACACCCAGGTGCAGTTGCATCCGCCCGGGGTGATTCCCGGGCCGGACGCTTCGGCTCCAGCGGCGACCACGAACAACGACGACTTGCGGCAGTCTCTGGAGTCGCTGCGGCAAAGCGTCGAGGATCTGCGTCAGCAGATGATGTCGGCAGCGACTCCGACCGGCGGCGGCGCGGCTTCGGCACAGCCTGGCGGGGCCATGCCGACTGCTTCAACTTCGCAGCGGTCCCAGTCGCCTGCGCCGCCCAGCGCCAGACCAACCATGCCAACATCCCGAGACGCGCACGCGGGCGGCATGCCCACGAGTTGGGATCAGACGCGGGCTCGCGTTACCGGGGGTGGGTAAGGATGAGCGTTTGCTATTACAACGGAATCGTGCTGGAGCTGATCCAGACCGTCAACGACGAGCGGCACGACATCTACAGCGAGGATACGCAGGACTACCTGTACACCGAGCGAACGCTCACGTTCATGGGGATCTACAACCCCGCAGCAACCAGCTACGCTCTCGTGCCGCCGCTTGCTCGCCGCGCCGTTCGTCGCGCCGGGGTGGTAACCGACGAAGCGGTGCGGCACTACTTGTCCGAGCCTCGCAAGCCTCTGCTGTACCTGATCGAGGACCAGGCGAATGGGGCCATTGTCCTCAACCTCGACGCAGCATTGCCCGCCTTCCGCGGGAACATTTCGTGCGAGGTGCCGTTCAAGTTCTTCACCGACAACGCCAATGCCTTTCGCACCGACGCCCGCGGCGGCCCGTACCCGCAAGGATGCCGGGTCATGTATCAGTCAGGGCCCAAGACGTTCCTGGTTCACTGGTCGGTCAAGGTGTGCGTCAACGAATGCCGCAACACTTCGGCGTCAGCGATCCAGCGCGTTATTCTGTCGCACCGCTGGCGACAGCGCGACGACATTGGCCGCGAGCATGAGCATGCTCGTGTCACCGAGGGGACCGTCGTTTTCCGCGCGGACGAACTGGTGAAACTCGGGGTTGTCCCGGACCAGTTTCGCCAGGACTTGCTGCACCCCATCCCGGAAAACTACCAGCGGTTCCACATCAGCGTGACAGCAGAGAGCGATGGCGTCACGCTGCATTATGTTTGTGCGGATCGCGAACGCTCACACAATTTGGGCCTGGATTCTCCGGCAACCGAGATCGAGGCGTACCAAACCGATTTCGCGAACATCCCGTCGTTCTCGGGGAATGTTCTGAAGCCGTTCGGGGCAAGCGCCCCACTTGGGGCAGTGTTCGGCGTTTTCGGCGTCGGCAACATGTTGCCCAGTTATTACCGTAGCCTGTTTGTCCGGGTTTGGGGTAATCGGGATGCGGCCCGAAAGGATCTGTGCAAGTTGGCGATGGGGATTGCCGCAGCTCGCATTACGCCGTTAGGACTGCGGTTCTTGTTCAACCGCGAGGCGTCCTTGACTCAGGACCTGACTGGCAAGTTTGCCGAGTACCAACTCACGTTCCGCATCAACCCAAGCCTTCAGTCGGCATTCAAGCGATTCCAGGGGGCGTCAGCCGATCAATTCCTCAACGATGCGGCGGGACTTCCGGAGACGATCACCGTGGACGGACGTCCCGCCGTGGCAATCGGCAATGGTGCCAACCCTCGGCCACCGCGGTCGCAAGGATCCCGGGGCACCTCGCCGGAATTGGTGCTGGCGCAGATGCTGGGGGCAGCTTGCGAGGTGCCGTCCGCGCCGGTCAATCGGCAGATCGGGGATCGAACCTTCAGGTAAGGAGCGCACATGGGCGAGCAGATTCTTTACCGCGAGGACTCAGACGGCATTTACGACGTCTACACGATTGAGAGCTCGTATCGTCGTTCGACGGGGTTGTTGGCAATGGCGCGAGGCTCAACCAATGGCAACGCGGCCCCGGTCATTGTTCGGACCGATGGCGGGATCGTTTACCGTGTCGTCACGTTCTCTGTGGTCCGGAGCGGGGACGACAAACCGAAGATTCCCGACTCGAGGTCGCCGGAACTGTCGGGCGGAGAAATCCTCATCAAGGAAGTCGTCAGTCCATTCGTTCCAACACCAACGGGCGATGGAACTATTCGGTCATGGCGAGTCGATGGCGAGTACACCTACATCGTCAAGAACCCCTCGCGACTGAGCGGGTCCGATCTCGCCACCGGGACAACGCCCCTGGACATCGCTTCGGCTGACCAGCAGAACTTTCCCGGCGCAAACTTCGACGGTGTCATCCTTGGTTCGTCCGACCCGCTTCGCAACGGATAGGGTTCAACTGCCAAGCCACTCAAGAAATGAAATGAGAATCACCCCACCGATCAACAGGGTGCCAAGAACAACACCTCCGATGAGCAGATACAAGAAAATGCGCCAGTCTTGTTTCGCACCAGCTCGGACTGACTCGTCGGCGATGGCATCAAATTCCCTTGCGCACCGGCCGCACATATTCACTCGCCGGCTGCGAGCGATGTCTCGACGCTCGACGCTGCCCGGCTGAATTGGTTTTCCGCACTCGTAGCACTGGAACACGTCTTGGACTCCTGGGGCACGCTTGAACTGCGGCCCAGCAGCCTACTCGGGGAAAAGACGCGCCGCAAGCGGCTACTTGCCGCCCTTGTCCTGTTCGTCGTCCGGGTGGAAGATTGCCTTGCCCGCCTCGAAGCGAGTCCGCATCTCCTGAATCTTCGCCTCCGACCCCGGCGTGGCCGCGGTCGGGCTGTTCGGCGGCGGGAAGCCGTTGCCCGGCTCTTCGTACAGGTGAATCTGGCGGTACTGCTCGCGAATGCCCGGGGTGTAGTAGCAGCGACGGCACAGCCCGCGCGAGCCGCTGCGGGGCCCTCGCTGGGGCCGGGACTGGCAGTGCAGACAGAGTGGACGGGGTGGCGGCGGGGAAGAAGAGTCGCCCCCTGCGATGGCGAGAACAAGCAGTCGCAGGGGGGAAATCGCTGCCGGAATAGCATTTGCAAGTGCAACAGTGCTGCTCACGCGACGTACTCCGTGGTAGAATAGGAGCGTCACACTGAGCAGCACTGTTACCGTTGGACTCTGGAGGGCGGGGTACGCCAATACCCCGCCCTCGTCCATTGGCGGGGGCAGTTTGCCGATCATCTCAAAACAGGTCAAGTAGCGGCCGCTCTTTGACCCGAAATCCCTTCGTTTGCGATGCTCACCCTCAGTCAAATGGGGGCATCGAGCAATGACGATTGCATTGACGGGCAGCGGCGGGTTGTTTACCCGAATCGGACACATCGGCGGCGGCCTGCTCGACGTCGCCGCGCTGATGGGCGGCACGGCAACGGCCCGTGTCCTCTCCGGCGCCAGCATGGTGACCCGGGTCGGGCAGTTGTACACCGACTACACCGCCTCGGTTGCATTCCCCACCCTGCTTGAGGGGTTGCCCACGGCGGTTGCCAAGCCGACTGGCGACGGGGGATGGCAGACGGCCCAGGCAAACATCTTCAGTTATTTCACATCGCTTGCGACCAAGACCATTATTGAGATGGCGGACAGCGATGCCGTACTCCAGGCTCGCACTCTCGAATACGCCCTGGCCGAGTTGATCCGGCAGATGACGGCGAACACCGAGTACGTCGAGTCCTCGGTAGTTGCCGCGGGATCGCAGACCGACGTCGGCACGCCGATCGGCGACAACGAGGTTGTTGCTTCGGTGAAGAACGTGTACGGCAAGAGTCTCCAGTACCTCGTCGCCGAAACGATCAACATCGTCTGCACCCAGGACAGTCAAGTGGGGGCCACCGCCTGGCGAGAAGCGTTCAGCGTCAAAGGCGAGACGGCGGTTCCAGCAACGGCCTACAACTGGCCACAGGGCTCGGGCGGGGCTGGGTCTGTCCAATCCGTGGACAGTCTTCAGGACGTTAACACCAGCGGCAATGTGCTGCAAAATTCCGACTTCGACACCGCGACCACGACCAATCACCCCGACAACTGGGTGAAGGTCACCGGCACAATCGGGACGTCGATCACCCTCGACACCAGCACCATTTTCGGCCCCGGCACCAAGGCGTTGGAGATCCTCGGCGACGGCTCGGAACTGACCTGCTTGCGACAGCCGTTCAACATGACGGCGAGCACGACAGCCGACGCGGGCGGTTCGCCGTACACGCTCAAGCCGAACACGGTGTACCACTACTGTTTCTGGTACAAAAACTCCTCCGCGAGTCCGTCAACGGGCGTACTCCGGGTCGCCCTGGTCGATGGCAGCAACGCGGTCATTGCCGACGACGCCAGCACGAACAATTCCGTCTCGACGACGCTGACCAGCGTGGCCGACACCGACTGGCACGCGGTCAAGGGTTCATTCATCACGCCGAAGAACATGAGCGTCTCCACGGCAGGCAACTACAAGTTGGAGATCAAACTCACTACGGCTCTGCAAACGGGTCGCTCGGTGTTCATCGACCGGCTGACTCTCACGCCGGCAACCCAACTCTACCGCGGTGGCCCGTACTTCTCGGTTCACTCGGGCGAAACCAAGCCGGTGCTCAACGACCGCTACACGGTGGCGATCACCAACACCTGGGGGGTGTTCCAGCAGTTGTTCCAGCGACTGTTCGACATGCGGGCGTTGGGCCTGCAACTGCCCAATGACCCGACCCAAACGGTCAATGATTCCCTGGTGGCTTGATGCCGACCGTCATCCGCAGCCGACTGGCTGATATTTTCCCGGCGATCCGCGCACGGCTGGCGGCTGTCACCGGTTTTCCGCCCGAGCGGGTGCTGAATCTCCAGCGCGAGGACCCGCCGTTCGACTCGCACGGGGACAGTTACGTCTATGTGCGGGTGGAGAACAGCGACTTCGACATGGCGAACATCCTCGGCGCGGGCCGGATTGACGCCCGGGAGGCGTTGCCGTTCTCGGTGGTGGTCCGCACCCGTTATGCCGTGGACGAGGCGAATCAGGACGTGGCCTGGCTGCTGGATCCGATCTACGGTCACGCCGAACTGCGGCGGTTGGTTCTCGATGCCATGATGCTTTTCCAGCCTCTCGACGGCAGCGGCAACTGGCTGGCGACGGAGCCGATCAAGCCCGCTCCGGCCCGGCAGCCTCGCAAGGACGAGGGCCGGAACCGGCCGAACAAGGAATGGGGCCAGAGCGAACTGCGGTTCGTGGTGACCTACGAACTGGACCTCTCACAGGATTACCAGTGATCTCCTATGCCGGCGTTCCTCTGTGCGTTCCCGATGCCGCCACACTGGCGGCGGTTGAGGGCGCCATTGACCCGCCGACGCTCAACGACTGGTCGCTGAGAGCATGGCCGGGCCGCGGGCAGGATCGCATCAGTTTTCCCGGGCATCAACCGGACGTGCCGCTGCGGGTCAACACACTGCACTGGCCGGTCGGTGCGTCCCGGTGGGCGGTTTTCCGCGGGCTGGTCGATGACGAGATGCTGTCCCAGATCGGGGCGCACGTCTACGGGGCCTCCAGCGGCTATCAGGCTGCCACGCTGCTGATGGACGAGGGTGCCGAGGGGCGGGTCGGCTACGCGCTCGAGACGTCGATGTACATGCTCCCGCCGCGGCCCGTCTGGCAGGCTGGCGCACCGTCGGGATTGTGGCTCATCACCCTGGTGGATGACCGCTGGTTCTGGTGGCAGCGATCGGGCGTGGTGTCGGTCACGGGGGGCACAACCACCTGGGCGACGCTGTACGCTGCGGTTGCGACCCTGCTCGGCATCACGATCACCGTGGAGGCGGTGCCAGCGGCGTACCAGTACCCTTCCGAGGACATTGCCTCACAGTACGAGGCGTTGCCGACCCTGCTCGACGCCATCGCTCTGTCGGTGGGCCAGCGGATTGTGCGAGGACTCGATGGCTCGGTGCGAGCGGCTTATCCGGTGGCCGAACGAACCATCCTGACGGGGGATCTGGCTGCGGATCATCCCCGAATGTCAGGCGGACTGTATCGGCTGGCTGTGCCACCCCCGGACGACGTGCCTGCCCAGGTGCCGGCCAGCGTCACGATGACTTTCCCCCGTCGCGCAGTCTCTGGCGCGGCCACGGGCGACCTGTACGCAGTGGCAACCACACTGACCTCGCTCGCGCTGACCGAGGCGGCAGGCAAGCCCGGGCATCCGGGCAACCACTACGCGCACTCCAGCCTGCCGGCGCAGGGAGCCTCGGGAACACCCACCAATCTGGCGGACCTGACCGCCCTGGCAGCGCGCTGGGCGACCGATTGGTATCGGTGGCGTCTGGGCTGGATTGATGTTGCCTACGCAGGGATCGTTCCGTGGGCGCTGGAAGGGTTTCATGACGTCGTCTGGACGCTGCTGACGGACCAGTGCCATACCAGGGTCCGCGCCGCATCGGGTGGCGGACTGTGCGGCGGCATCGACGCACTGCCGGGCGGCGGTACGACGATCAACTACACCGATTCGGACGGCACGACGCTGGTGCAGTGCTGTGAGCGCCGATACGCCCGCATCACGGAACGACTGGGGTTTGCTTACTCGTGGGTCGAGGCCGAACTGATCGTGCCGGACGATGGCACGTTCGCAACCCTCTCAGGGACCAGTTTTCAAGACATACCGGATGGTCTGTTCGGGGTATTGAATCTTTACGAACGCAACCGCTGGGTGAATATCCCGATCGACATGCACGTCGAGATTTGGCGGAACGGTGACGACTGGCTGTGCGACTTTGAAATGGATCATTTCAAGGGCGAGATCGTCAGCAGCAGCGGGGGAGGGATCTACGTCGTCGATGGGGTGGACGAGGACGACAACAAGCGAACCGTCACCGCAACCGAGTTCAATGGCGTCGATCTGATCGCGATCGGTACTCGAGTCCTGGTGTGGGTGTACAAGAGCGGCACCATACTCAGCTACGGCTTCGAGTATGCGATGCCTAGAGGCGACACCTACGTTGACATCGACATCACTCAGGTGTCGATCACAAACATCCAGGTGGGCGACACGGTCACGATCATTAATTCAGTCACCGGGGTGGTGATTAATTACGTCTGGCAGTGCTTCGACCTGGGGTGCGGCTGGATCAATCTCTGCACCTGCGAGATGGTGCCCTGGTGGTGCGTGGATGCTGTGTGTGTGCAGTCCGAGACGGAGCCGGTGGGAGCGACTGGCGGACCCTACGCGACGCCGACGCTGTGCGCGGAGGCCGACTGCGTTGACGACATCGACGATTGCGACAATTGCCCGGACGGCGCGCCGGAATACTATCGGGTGACGATCTCGGGCGGCACCGGCGACTTTGCGCAATTCAACGGCTCGTGGACCTTGTCGTATATCGAGGATTGTCAATGGAGGATCTCCAGGCGGGGTGTGACTCTGATCTTGACGATGGAGGAGGAAGGAGTTGTTTATCTACGCGGCTACGGGTTCCTCAATGCCCTGGTCGTGTATACGGGCGAGCACTCTCAGGTATGCTGCCAGTCCTCGGTACTGACGTTGCTGGAGTCCACGGGCAGCACTGGCACAGCCGCATCCACGGCAATGCTTGACCCGATCTCGGAATGCCCCGAAATGTACTGGTGCGTGGGCGGGGAGTGCGTGCAGGCC
Organism: uncultured Actinomycetes bacterium; assembly: GCA_964476495.1. Taxonomy (GTDB): domain Bacteria; phylum Actinomycetota; class Actinomycetes; order Mycobacteriales; family Nakamurellaceae; genus Nakamurella. The sequence continues at coordinate 32,177 of CAYZBB010000057.1, forward strand.
GCCGAGGAGCCGGAGGGGGCGACCGGTGGACCGTATGACACGGAGGCAGAGTGTGAGGCGACGGATTGCGGGCCGATCGTTACCGAGTGCTGTCCAGATGACGCAGTGTCTCAATCATTGCTGGGGACGATCACGAATAAAACTGGCGATTGCTCGTGCATAGAAGACTCTGTGAGTCTCGCTTACGATGATATTGAGGAGGTGTGGTATTCGGCAGAATTGGAAGGCGGCTGCGGTAACGCTTACCGATTCCGGTTTTTCTGTACTGGGCCAGGATGTATCTGGACATTTGATGACATTCTGATGTCGCCGAGCGTACCTACGATTACGCTGGTGTCGTGCTCGTGCGATCCTTTTGAGGTTGTGTTGGACGTGACAGTGCCTGCTGGACCGCCGCAGACATGCACAGGATCATTCCGCATCACGATTACGGAGTCTCCCTGATGCCCCGCCCATGCATTGAGCGACACCCTGATCCAACCGCTACCGCGAGTGAGTGCGGCACCTGCTTGCTCTACCTCACGCGGGAGGATTATCACCGTCATTGGGGCGGACCTGGACTGCCTGCGTCACCACCAACGCCAGCCCCTCGTCGAAGGCTCCGCATCTCGCTGCCAGTCTGTCGCCACCTGGGCGAGGACACCGGCCGACGGGTGCCGTGCGGCCCGGGCAAGGGCTGCAAGGCTAAGGTGTTTGCCTGCGAGGTCCACGGCGAGTGCGTACTGGGCAAGGCCGTGGGGATGAAGTCGTGTCGCGGGTGTGGAGAGTTCGAGGCACACGATGCCGAACTTGGGAACGGTGCTGGATCGCCACATGAGGCGAGGGAGGGGTGAGAGATGGCGGCGTTGACAACACAGCAACTGGCAGCACTCAAGGCGGACATCCTGGCCGACCCGGCGATGGCCGGGAAACCCAACAACAGCGACGGCAATTTCGACATTGCCAAGGCGTACAACCTGACCGCATCGCCGGCGTACATCGTCTGGCGAACGTCGGTTGCAATCAATGAGATCATGTCCAACGGGTTCGACTGGACGCGCGTGGACAACGCCACGGTGGGCAAGGCCCGCATCTGGGAATGGATGACCCAGATTGGGACCATCAACCCCAGCAAGGCGACCATTCGCGCTGGTATCGACGAGGCGTGGTCTGGGACGGGGGCAGAGCAGGTGGCGCACCGTGCTGCGATCTATGTCCACTGCAAGCGAGCCGCGACCAGAGTGGAGAAACTGTTCGCCACCGGGACTGGCACGACCCTCAGCCCGTCCACGATGGGGTTCGAGGGCAACCTTAGCGGCGACGACGTGGAAGCGGCCCGCAACTCGTGAGGTGAGTGATGGCAGCAGGCGACGTAAAACTGGTACTGGCCGCGTCCTCGAATCTCACGGTTACCAACCTGCACTCCATCGCGTCGTCCTCGACGTGGATTGCCGGCTGGGAGTCGGGAGCGATCGACAACACCACCAACCTCTACCTCGACTACCGGGTCACGGCGAAGATCACCGTGGCTGCGGCCTCGCTGTCGGCGGGCGAGATCCGCATGTACCTCGTCGGCATGCTGGACGATTCGACATGGCCCGACGTGTTCGACGGCACGGAGTCCACCGAGACGATCACCGATACGGAGATGCGAGACGCGATTTGCAAACTCGCAGCCGTCACGGCAACCGATACTACCAACTCGGACGTTTACTATCTGGATTGCCCGAGCGCCGCTGCTGTGTTCGGTGGCAACCTGCCCGCGAAATTTGTGATCTTCATTACACACAGCACCGGGCAGAATCTTGCCGCATCAGGGAATCAGGTGACAGTGAAGGGCAGTTACCACAACGTGGCTCAGTCGTAACGAGGCGTGGATGCTGGGAATCATCACATCACGGACGCGCAGGCAGTACGGCCGCAAGCCATCGTGGCCGTACTCCGTGAATTGGGGCAGCCCACAGGCGCAAGGGCTGAAGCGGTGGTGCCCCGGCGGCCCCGAAGGTGGCAATACGATTTTTGATCTGGTCAATGGTGCCAACGGCACACTGACCAACGGTCCGACATGGTCGCCAACGCTTGACGATGCCGGGTGCCTTGCGGTGAAAGGCATTGTTGCGAGTAGCACCTATATCTCTCTGCCACAAATGGGGTTCGCGAACCCATCTGCAACTTTTGCTTGGATCAAGCCAGATGACGTTACCGAAGCAGACCGGCGGTTTTGGGCACCCAATGCGGGTGCTACTGCTGGAGCCATTCGGCAGGTGACAACCACCCTTGAGGCACTCAATACGGCCGGATCGGCGTGGGGAACCATCGCTTCCGGGCTGACTGCCTCATGGCAGCACCTTGGCGTAGTGTTTCTTGCGTCTGGAAGT
>CAYZBB010000058.1:0-34519 GCA_964476495.1 uncultured Actinomycetes bacterium
GAGGAGCCGGTCAACTACGACCTGGCGGACATCCTGGGCGGCTGACTCCCAATCAGGCCGCGGCGTCCAGGACGTGACGGATGTTCGCGGGTGAGAAGTACTCGACCGGCGACACCGTTCCGGCGACCACACCGGCGAACCCGTCCATCGCCGGCCGGCTGCCGCGCGCGGCGGACAGCAGCGCGGACAGCTCCGGTGGCGGCGGCTCCAGCGTCGCCAGTTGTGCCGTCAGCTCGTACAGCGGCAGCCGCGACTCCCGAACCCGCAGCCACGGCTGCATCGCCGTATCGAGATCGACGGATCCACGCAACCACGAGTCCAGCGCAGCGGCACACAGTTCGGCATCCAGGAACGCGTCGCTCATGCCCTGTGCGGTGATCGGGTCCCGGGAGCACGAGGCGTCGCCCACGAGCGCCCAGCCGGGACCGAACGGCATTCGGACGAATCCCGGCAGGGACCCGCCGAGGAATCCCTCCACTCGACGGGCGGCACGCACCCGGCGACCGAAGTCCGGCGCCAGGTCGGTGGTGGCCAGGAAGTTGGCCGCCAGGTCGCTCTTGTACGCGGCGGCATCCCGATACGGCCAGCCGACCACCACCATCGTCAGGCCGTCATTGGTCCCGGTGGCCGCGAAACCGCGGTCCGGCCGGGAGAACACCTCGAAACCGTCGACCGGAAGGTCCTCGAAGTAGGAGTAGAAGGCGTACTGCAGCCTGGGCTTCTCGTTCGTCGATGGTGCGCCGACGGTCCTGGCGACGCGGCTCTGCCGGCCGTCCGCACCCACCACCACCCGGCCGCGAACGATCCGTGTCGCGCCGGCGCCGGCTCGGATCCGGACACCCACCGCCGCGCCCTGCTCCATCACCACGTCCTCGACGTTCACGCCCTCGTGGACCTCGACGCCGGCCGCCCGGGCGGCGTCCACCAGCAGAGCATCCAGCACATACCGTCGTGGCGCGTACGACATGGAGTGGCCTTCGACCGGCGGCGGTTCGCCACGCAGCCGGATCGGGCCGAAGTCGAACGACCAGGTCGGGATCGGCGGGCATCCGGTTGCCCGGACCCGATCGAGCAGTCCCCACCGGTGCAGGGCGGCGACGCCGACCGGGGTGATCACATGAGTGGACAGGGTGTCGCTGGGGAAGCTGGCACGGTCGAGCAGCAGCACCCGGTGGCCTGCGCGGGCGAGCAGCATCGCGGTCGGTGACCCGGCACAGCGGGCGCCAACCACGATCACGTCATACCGATCCTGCATCGGAACCTCCTTGATTGTCGGTTCCTTGACGGTGCCCGCCATTGGCCCATCCAGGCATCGGGGAGCTCACCTAACCTCCTCCCGCGAGGCCCCCGGTCCCGGTCCTCGGCGAACGGGGCGCCTCGGCATGCCGCACCGCGTAGGCGGCCGCCTCACTGCGGTTGCGAAGGTCCAGCTTGATCAGGATCCGGCTCACGTGATGTTCGACGGTCTTGCGGCTGAGCACGAGCCTGTCGGCGATCTGCGGATTGCTCAGGCCGGCGCCGAGCAGCTCGAGCACCTGGGACTCACGTTCGGTCAGCGGACCGGCGTCCGCTCGCCGGCCGGGAATGCGCACACCCAACGACCGCAGCAGCGCCGTGGCGGCGTCGGCATGCCGGTCCGCACGCAGGCCCTGTAAGACGGCCAACGCCGCGCGAGCCTCGGTCTGCGCCACGTCCGGCCTGGTCGCCGCGCACGCCGCCGCCAGTTCGAGCCGCGCGCAGGCGGATTCGAGCGGCAACCGGGCCAGCGCGAACTGCGTCACCGCCTCCCTCAAGTCGTCGCCCGCGTTCGGTGATGCGGTCGCCCGACCCAGCCGCCCCCGGGCGAGCGCGAGCATCGCGGCGACGTACGGCCCTGGCCGTCGTCGGGCGACGTCGGCGAGTTCGGCGACCCGGTTCGACGCACCGTCCAGGTCACCGGTCGCCAGGTCGAGCTCGATCTGTTGACCCTGCAAGGGGACGGCGGAGGGACCCGCGACGCCGACCTCACGCAGCGCGCGGTCGAGGATCTCCCTGGCCCTGCCCAGGTCGCCTCGTGCCTGGCACAGCGACGCCCGCGGGCGAGCGCTGTCCAGGTCCTCGGGCAGGTCGCGCAGCAGGACCTCGGCCTCCTCAAGACGACCCTGGGCGACCCGCAACGACGCCAACCGAGCCACCGCGGCGGCGCCCAGGGTCCGGCGTCCCAACGCCCAGAGCCGGATACCCTCGACCAACGACGCCTCCGCCTCCGCCCACCTGCCCGCGGCGGTCATCACACCGCCATAGTGGGTGTGGCAATACGCCGATGCGGCGGTGACACCGGTCCGATCGGCGACGGCGACACCGGTCCGCAGCCACTGGTCGGCACGGTCGACGTCGTGGGCCACCTCGCACGCGGAGAACAGCTGGCAGAACACCTCTTCGACGTGGACGGGATCGGACAGTTCACCTGCGGACGCGGCGGCCAGAGCCTCGTCCAGCAGTTCCATCCCCTCCCGGATCCGGTTGCCGTGCACCAGGCTGGCCCCGTAGTACGACATGGCGACGATCAGCAGCCCGTCGTCACCGGCCTCCCGACCGGCCGAGATGGCCTCCCGGAACAGGTCGTCCTTGCGTCTGCGGTCGTCCTCGAACATGCCTCCGGTAAGGGCGACCCATCCCCGCTCGGCCGGGCCGGCGTGCGCGGACAGGGTTCTGGCGCGTGCCAGCCACCCTCGGGCGACGGCCCAGTCGCCGCGAACGGTCGCGTGGATCGGTGCGACGCTGCGGGCCACTCGGACCGCTGCGCGATCGTCGCCGGCCGCCCGGTAGGCCAGGTAGGCGGCCTCCCAGCAGCGCAGAACATCGTCGTAGTCATGGCGGCGGAAGGCATCTCGGCCCAAACGCTCCAGGTCGGCCGCCCGGGTGGGAAGCGGTTGACCGGAGCCGGTTCCAGGCTCGGCTGCGCCCACCCGTGCATCGTCCCACAAACGGCGGCCCGCGCCCCCGGGGAAGCATCCGGTTGCGCACGCACTGAAGGTGGGCGCTGCGACGGTCACCGGTCGACGCGCTCTCCTCCGGCCGTCGTTCCGGCGGGCGGCGGCAGCGGGGCCGGGTGCCGATGCCAGGTGGCCTGCCGCGGATGGCCGGGCAGGGCGAGTCGGCCGTTCGCCCACAGCAGCGTTTCCCAGACGTCGAAACCGTCTGGGGCCCAGGGGAACAGCCGCCGCAGCGCGGCCCCGGCCAGCACCTCGGACGGTTCGTACTCGAGTCCGAGGCCGAGCGCCGCATCGCGGGTGTGGACAAGGATCTCGTCGCAGGCCATGGCCGCGAACCCGGTGGTGTCGGCAGGCCCGTCGGGATGGAATCCGCGCTCCCCGGGCGTCACGCCGTCGACGACGTGCGCCAGCACCGAGCCGAACACCGTCACCGTCCTGATCAGCTGCGCCGGTTCTTCGCCGGGCCGCACGCGCAGGTCCATGGTCGACAGTTCGTCCGGGCCGGCGGCGAGATCGGTCGCATACCAGAGCAGGACCTCACCGATGTGCGCGACGACCTCCCGCACCGACCACGTCATGTCCGGAATCGCGCGACCCCAGTCCAGATCCGCGGCCCGGCTCAGAAAAGTGGCGCTCGACCGGGTCGCCTGCCGGATGCTCGTGCCGTCCATACCGTCATTGTCGACACGGCGTCCGACACTGTCGGCGGCGGCGGCGTCGACCGGCCGACTTCAGACCCCGAGCCCGGCCGAACTATCGTGAGCGCGCCGGTGCCTGCGGCGCGGGCCGACTCGTCGGGGGGATACGGGTGGGTGATACGAATCCGGCTGCGGCCGACCCTCAGCGGCCGGCGCTGCTCCGCGCGGCCGCCGTCCGTGGACACCGAGTACACAAGAGCACGGCCTTCGACATCGTCGTCGGCGTCGGCCTGGTCACCTACGGGATCGTTTACCTGCTGATCGCCGGGATCGCCGTCCGCATCGCGATCAGCGGGCGGCACGCCAGCGACACCGAGTACGCCGCACTCGATGCGATGGCCGAGACCGGGTTCGGCGAAGTGCTGTTGTGGATCACGGCGTTCGGGTTGGGCGCACTGACGCTGTGGCAGGTCTTCGAAACGATCTGGCGGCGCGATCCGACGGAGAACCCCATCGGCAAGGCCTTCGGCCGAACCGGATCGGTGTTCAGCGCGATCGGGTACCTCACGCTCGGCATCAGCGCGGTCCGCGTGGCGATGGCCGGACGTGCGGCTCGGGATGGTCGTCGACCCGAGAGCGCGACGTCCGAACTCGAGGAGTGGATCCTGCGGGTCGTGGTCGTCGTCACCGGCATCGTGCTGTTGGTCCTGGCCGCCCGGGCAGTCTACCGGGGCGCGCGCCGGCGATTCGTCGACGATCTCGAGGACGGCGTGCCGCGGGCCGTCGTCGTGATGGGTCAGGGCGGCTACATCGGAAAGGGCCTCACCTACGCCATCGTCGGCTGTCTGATGATCCTGACCGCAATCGACGGGCGCACGGGTCCGCCGGGCCTGCAGACGATATTCCGGTTGCTCGATCTGTCCCCGGCCGGTGGCATCCTGCTGATCCTCAAGGCCGTCGGACTGGCCCTATTCGGGCTCTACTGCTTCGCCTGGGCGGCCAACCGGCGGCGTTGATCAGCGCCGATTCATTCGACGTCGGGCGCCTTGAACTCGGCCCACCGCCGCGGCGGCCGGGGCGGTGCGGGCAGCCCGGTGTCGCGTGACGGCTGAACCCGTTTCGGCTCGCCGGGCATCTTGGGATACTCCGGAGGGTAGGGCATGTCGCCCAGACCGCGGTCGGTCTCGTCCTTCTCCGACAACTCCAGCGCAGGTTCGAGAGAGTAGGCGTTGCCGGCCACGCCGGCATGCAGGTCACCGACGGCGGCGAATCGCGCCGGCATGGTGGTGACGTCGAAGTCGTTCGGGGCGACGTCGTCCACCTCCTCCCAGCGCAGCGGCGCAGACACGGTGGCCCGCGGGTTGGCCCGCACGGAGTAGGCCGAGGCGATGGTGCGGTCGCGGGCCATCTGGTTGAAGTCGATGAAGATCCGCTCTCCCCGTTCCTCCTTCCACCAGCTCATCGTCGCCTGGTCCGGTACCCGTCGTTCCAGCTCCCGGCCGATGGCGATGACCGCACGCCTGGCCTGCACGAACGTCCACCGTGGCTCGATCGGCACGTAGACGTGCAGGCCGCGGCCACCCGATGTCTTCGGAAAGCCCTGCATCTCAAGCTCTTCCAGCAGTGCTCGAAGCTCGTGCGATACCCTGGCCGCGTCGGCGAAGTCCGTGCCCGGTTGCGGGTCGAGGTCGATGCGCAGCTGGTCCGGGCGGTCGGGTTCGGCCCGCCGTACCGGCCATGGATGGAATGTCAGCGTGCCCAGGTTCGCGCAGTACGCGACGACGGCGAGTTCGGTCGGGCAGACCTCGTCAGCGGTGCGACCGCTGGGAAAGGTGATCGTCGCGGTCTGCACGAAGTGCGGCGCGCCCTGCGGCACCCGCTTCTGGTAAAAGGCGTCCCCGCGATTGTCGGCCCGGGTGGACAGCTTGGCCCCCTCGAACACACCCGACGGCCAGCGCTCGAGCGTCGTCGGCCGCTCGTACAGCGCGCCGAGAATCCCGTCGCCGACCGCCAGGAAGTAGTTGACCACGTCAAGCTTGGTAATCCCCCGCTCGGCGAAGTACACCTTGTCCGGATTGCTGATCCGGACCGTCGTGCCGGCCACGTCGAGCTCGACCGCCGGTGTCGTGCGTGCCATGCCGGCACGGTACCCGCCGGCCAGGACAGTGCCGGATTCCCTGCCCGGGCTCCTTACCGGCTCGTAAGAACCAGGCGGGGAACGAGCGTCGAGCGCATGGTGTTGGACCAGGCATGACAATGAACCGCATGAAGTCCGACCCCGAGAACACCAATGCCTATCAGGTCACCAAGACCGACGACCAGTGGCGGGCGGAGTTGAGTCCGCAGGAGTACCAGGTGCTGCGGCAGGCCGGCACCGAGCGGCCGTTCTCCAGCCCGTACGAGACCGACGAGACGGTCGGCGTGTACCGCTGTCGCGGTTGCGGCAGCGAGCTGTTCCGCAGCGAGCACAAGTTCGACGCGCACTGCGGGTGGCCGGCGTTCTACACGCCGCTCGCCGCGGACCGGGTCGAGCTGATCGAGGATCGCTCGCACTTCATGGTCCGCACCGAGGTGCGCTGCGCCACCTGCGGCTCGCACCTGGGCCACGTGTTCAGCGGCGAGGGCTACCCGACACCGACGAACGACCGGTACTGCATCAACGGCGTGTCGCTGACCCTGGAGCCGGCTGCCGGTTCCTGACGCTCTGGCGCCCGCATCGGGAGCACGTGCTTACAGACTGAAGGAAGGATGCGCGCATGGCTCCCGACGACACCTACACCCACGGGCACCACGAGAGCGTGCTGCGTTCGCACAGCATGCGGACGGTCGAGAACTCCGCGGCCTACCTGGTCCCGCGGCTGGGCACGGGGCTGTCGGTGCTGGACATCGGTTGCGGTCCTGGCACGATCACGGTGGGCCTGGCCGAGCGGGTGGCGCCCGGCCGGGTGATCGGGATCGACCGGGAGCCGGATCCACTGTCCGCCGCCCGCGCGCTCGCCGGCGAGAAGGGCGTGTGGAACCTGGATTTCGCCGTCGGCGACGCGTACGCGCTCGACTTCCCGGACGACCACTTCGACGTCGTGCACGCCCACCAGGTGCTGCAGCACCTGACCGATCCGGTCGCCGCGCTGGCCGAGATGCGACGGGTGTGCAGGCCGGGCGGCGTCGTCGCCGTCCGGGACGCCGACTACGCGGCCATGACCTGGCATCCGGCGGACTTCCGGCTGGATCGCTGGCTGGAGGTGTACCACCTCGTCGCCCGCCACAACAACGCCGAGCCGGATGCCGGCCGGCGACTCAGGTCGTGGGCGCTCGCGGCCGGATTCACCGACCTGACCTGCACCGCCTCGGCCTGGTGTTTCGCCTCGACGGACGAGCGGGAATGGTGGGCGGGCACGTGGGCGCAGCGCGTCACCGAATCGGCGCTCGCCGAACAGGCCGTGACGGCCGGAATCAGCACCCCGGACGAGCTCGCCGACATCGCCGCGGGGTGGCAGGCGTGGGCTCGGGCACCCGATGCCTGGTTCGCGGTGTTGAACGCGGAGGTCATCGCGCTCGCGCCCTGACCGCGCGACGAAGCCCCGATTCACAGCGCCCAGGCCTGCCGGGCCAAAGCCGCACCACCTGCGGACTTCTTTCGCCGGTGACGTGGTCGTCGGCACCCTGCCCCCAGCACATCGAGCGGGGAACCTGCGACCGATCGGCTATCGATAACCCGTCGGCCGGCGGAATTCCCGATACGCGGGGTTCGCACCAAGGGGCCGCTGTGGCCGGCCGTCGTCGGTCGGGGTCGGTCCGGGCTGACAGGTCGGGCAGTAGAACGCCGGCCTCGTTCGGTCCGCGGGGCCGATTGCGGCGACCCGGACGATGCTGCCGCAGCGTTGACACGGTCGGCCGGAACGGCCGTGCACGTGGGTCTGCATACCGCGGCGGGGATTGCCGGTGGTGCTCGGGACCGCCTGCACCGCGCCGCGCAGCAACAGCCTGCGGGCGATGGCCAGCAGCGCCGGGACGTCGAGGTCACCGATCGGCGTCCACGGCGAGATCCGTTGCACGAAGAGTGCTTCGGCCATGTACATGGTGCCGATGCCGGCGACCGTGGTCTGGTCGAGCAGGACCGCGCCGACCTGGCGTCCCGGATCCCGCAGCAGCCGTGTCGCCGCACCTTCGACGTCGAATCCGTCGGCCATGATGTCCGGCCCGAGGTGGCCGATCAACTCGTGCTCGGCGCTGGTGGGCACGAGGTCGAGCAGGCCGAGCCAGGTGCCGACCGCGGTCCACTCCTCCCCGCCCAGCACCGCCCGCACACCGGCCCGGCCCGCGGACGGCCACGCCTGCGCGTCGCGGGCGTACACGTACCAACTGCCGTCCATGCGCAGGTGCGAGCGCAGGGTCAGCGGCACCGCGGGCGCACTCGGTCGCCGAGGCGGTGACCGGGTCGGATCGACGGCGGCGATCCGGGCCAGAATGTGCTTGCCGTAGGCCACCACCTCGAGGACGGAACGCCCGGCCAGGTCAACCTCGCCGAGGGACGGCCAACGTAGCTCCGTGCGTACCAGCGACCGCCCGGCCAGCGCCTGGTGCAGCCGACGGGCCGTGCGCAGAACGGTGTCACCCTCGGGCATCAGCCGTCATCTCCCGTTCGCCCATTTGCCACTATCCGCCTGTCCGCACGCCCCGGAGGGGCGGATAGTGGCAAATGGATACGGGCGACGCCGGTGCGGTCCCGTCCGTCGGCCGAGCGGCCGTTCATCGGCTTGCACTCCGCAGCCGCAGCCCCCGCGGGGTCAGGGTGAACCCGGCATCGGTCAGCGCCTGTACCACCGGCCCACGGTCGGCCAGGGTGTCCGCACCGTCGATCCTGCTGACGGCCATGGACGAGATCAGGCCGGAGCGCACCCGCTCGGCCAGCGCCGCCGCGGCCGGAGCCAGCGCCTCCGGGTCGGACGTGAAGCTGAGCACCGTGCGCCCGCCCCGCTCGGCGAACAACACGGGCGCACCGTCGACCAGCACGATCACGGCCCCGGCCCGGCGGGACGGTCGGTGCGGATCCTGTTCGGCCCCAACCGGTTCAGGCCAGTCCAGGGCAGCGCCGTAGGGACTTGCCGGGTCCGCCGCTGCCAGTACGACGGGCGGGTCCCCCGGCTCGTCGATGGCCGGCGACCGGGCGAACCCGCGCACCCGGTCCACCGCACCGGCAGTGGCGAACTGAGCAGCGCCGAGCCCCTCGACGAAGTAGCCGCGGCGGATCCGGCCGGTCTCCTCCATCGCGGACAGCACCCGGTACACCGCGGCGAACCCACCCGGGATCCCCTCCGCCGCCACCGCGCCACGGGTGACCACGCCGTGCCGGTCGAGCAGCACCTCGGCCGCCGCGTGTGTGCGCACCGTCGAATCGGCCTCCGCCGCCGGGACCAGCGACCAACGTCCCACCACCGACGGCGGGACGCCGCCACGCATGCCGCCGGCCGCGTGCTGTCCGCCCCGTAGCCGCCCGGACAGCATCGCCAGTCCCGACGGGCCCCGCAGCCGGGCCCGGGGCGCCGCTGCCCGGGGCCGGTGGGTGGTGCGTCCGCCGGTGAGCCGGGCGCGCAGCGGCGCCAGCGTGTCCGACGAGATCAGGCCGGCGAACACCAGATCCCACAACGTCTGCGCCAGTTCTGCGTCGGTCGCGGACAGACCCGCTGCGGCCACGACGTCGGCGAGTGGACGGAAGAAGAACCCGCCCCCGCCGGCCAGCGCGTCCAGCACCGCGCGGTGTATCTCCCCGCTCGGCGAAACCGTGTCGGGTGCCGCGGCGGCGATGGTCAACGCCGCGGATTCCGCCGGATGAAGCGCGACCCACCCGTCGTCACCGGCCAGCGACCCGTGACCGGTCCACAGCACCTCCCCGGCGGCCATCACCTCGTCCAGCATCGCCGGCCGGTAGTCGACCACCCGGGCCGGCAGCACCAGCGCCTCCAGCGCCGACGCGGGGAGGACGGCGCCGGCCAGTTGCTCGACCGCCCGCAGCACCCCATCCACACCGCGGAGTCCGCCTCGGATGACGCCGATGCCGTTCCACGCCGGGAGGAACCTGGCCAGCGCCCGCCGGTCGACGGGTTCGACCTCCGCCCGCAGTGCGGCCAATGATCGGCGTCGCAGCAGCCGGAGCACGTCCGCGTCGACGAATTCGGGACCGGCCTCCCCGTACTGCACGGAGCCGGCCCCGCCGAGTGGCCGGAACTCCCCCTCGGCCAGCCGCCCGGACGCGACCAGCCGGCGGAGCGCGTCGGTCACGACGGCGACCCCGAGCCCGAACCGGGCCGCCGCCTCGTGCGCGACGAACGGACCGTGGGTGCGTGCGTACCTGCGCAGCAGCCGGCCGAGCGGGTCGTCGACGGATTCGAGCAACGACTCGGCGACCCCCGGCGGTAGTGCGGTGCCGAGCGCGTCGCGCAGCAGCGCCGCGTCGGTCGGGTCGGCCCACTGGTCCTGCCCGGCGATCCGGACCGCGATGATCCGCCGCGCCGCGACCAGTTCGGCCACGGCCGCGGCCGGGTCGGGCAGACTCGTCCGCAGGTCGATCTCGACCGTGCTCAGCGGTCCGAGAATGCGTAGCAGATCAGCGATCTCGTCGAGGCTGCGGGCGCGTCGATCATCCGCCATGCGCTGCAGTTCCGCCTCGACGGACGCCAACGCACCGGGGTCGAGCAGGTCCCGCAGCGCCAGCCCGTCGCCATGGCCGAGCAGTTCGGCCAGCAGCGTGGGGTCCACCGTCAGGGCCGCGGCCCGCCGCTCGGCCAGCGGCGAGTCACCCTCGTACAGGTACTGGGCGACGTACCCGAACAGCAGCGACGACGCGAACGGCGACGGTGCGGGCGTGCTCACCTCGACGATCCGCACGCTGCGGGCCTGCACCTCACGCATCAGCCCGACCAGCGCCGGCACGTCGAACACGTCGGAAAGGCACTCCCGGACCGCCTCGGCGACGATCGGGAACGATGGGTAAGCCGAGGCCACCTCCAGCAATTGGCTCGCCCGTTGCCGCTGCTGCCACAGCGGCTGCCGCTTGCCGATCTGCCGCCGCGGCAGCAGTAAGGCGCGCGCGGCGCACTCCCGGAATCGGGAGGCGAACACCGCGGCTCCGCCGATCTCGGCGGTGATCTCGGCCTCCAGCGTCTGCGGGTCCAGCGCCAGGAGGTCGGCGAAGTCAGGCGGTCCGTCCTCGTACTCGACGTCGGGCAGGCGAAGCACGATGCCGTCGTCGGCGTGCATGGCGGCGACGTCGACGCCGTACCTTTCCCGCATCCGCGCACCGACGACCAACGCCCACGGCGCGTGCACCGCGGCTCCGTACGGCGAATGCAGGACGATCCGCCAGTCCCCCAGCTCGTCCCGAAAACGCTCCACCACCAGCGTCTTCTCGTCCGGCACGACCCCGGTGGCCTGCTTCTGCTCGGCCAGGTAGTCCAGCAGGTTCGATCGGGCGAACTCGTCCAGCCCGGCCTCGGCGAGACGCGCGGCAGCCGCTTCGGCGGACGCGGACCCGATGTCGCGGACGAACTCACCGTGCGCCCGGCCGAGTTCGGCCGGCCGGCCCAGGGTGTCGCCCTTCCAGAACGGCAGCCGACCCGGCAGGCCGGGTGCGGGCAGCACCAACACCTGGTCGCGGGTGATGTCGACGATCCGCCACGAGCTGGACCCGAGCGCGAACACATCACCGACCCGCGACTCGTAGACCATCTCCTCGTCGAGCTCGCCCACCCGCCGTCCGGCACCACCGGGGCCGCCCTCGGTCGCCAGGAACACCCCGAACAGCCCGCGGTCCGGGATGGCGCCGCCGGAGGTGATGGCCAGCTTCTGCGCGCCCTGGCGCCCGGTGAGCAGCCCCGCCGTCCGGTCCCAGGTGATGCGGGGCCGCAGCTCGGCGAACTGCTCGCTGGGATACCGGCCGGACAACATGTCCAGCACCGCGTCGAGCGAACCTCGGGTCAGGCCGGCGAACGGCGCGGACCGGTGGAGCAGGTCGAGGAGATCGTCCGTGGTGATCGGGTCCATCGCGCAGATGGCGACGATCTGTTGGGCGGCGATGTCAAGCGGGTTCGCGACGACGGACAGCGATTCGATGGCCCCCACCCGCATACGGCCGGCCACCACGGCCGCGGAGATCAGATCACCACGGAACTTCGGGAACATGACGCCGTGGCTGGGCGCCCCGACCTGGTGCCCGGCCCGGCCGATCCGCTGCAGCCCGCTGGCCACCGACGGCGGGGCCTCCACCTGCACCACGAGATCGACGGCGCCCATGTCGATGCCCAGTTCCAGCGACGAGGTGGCCACCACGGCGGGCAGCCGACCGGTCTTGAGCTCGTCCTCGACCAGCGCCCGCTGCTCCCTGGACACCGATCCGTGGTGCGCCTTGGCCAGCACCGAAGGCGCGCCCAGCGACGCCCCGGACGCAGCGATCGCCTGCGCGGGCGACCCGAACTGCTCCGCCTGTGCCCGCAGCGCCCCTTCACCTGCACGCGCGCTCTGCCGATCAAAGTGGATCTCGTTGAGCCTGGCGGTGAGCCGCTCGGCCAGCCGCCGGGAGTTGGCGAACACGATGGTGGATCGGTGGCCCTCGATCAGGTCGACCACGCGCTGCTCCACGTGCGGCCAGATGGAGCTGCGGTTGACCTCCCCGGCCGCGGCCCCGGTGAGATCGTCGGTGACCGTCCCCATCGCGCCCATGTCCGGCACCGGCACCACCACGTCGACGTCGATCTGCTTGGCCGACGGCGGCTGCACGATCGCGACGGGTCGCCCGCCGGCCAGGAACCGGGCGACCTCCTGAACCGGCCGGACCGTCGCGGACAGGCCCACCCGCTGTGCCGGACGGTCCAGCAGCGCATCCAGCCGATCCAGCGAGACGGCCAGGTGCGCACCGCGCTTGGTGCCGGCGACGGCGTGGATCTCGTCCACGATGACCGTCCGGATGCCGGTCAGCATCTCCCGGGCCCGGCTGGTCAGCAGCAGGAACAACGACTCGGGTGTCGTGATGAGGATGTCCGCGCCGTCCCGGGCGAACGCCCGCCGGTCCTGGGATGTGGTGTCGCCGGAGCGGACCGCGACGGACACCTCGGGGAGCGCGACCCCACGGGCGGCGGCGAGCCCCCGAACGCCGGCCAGCGGCGAGCGCAGGTTGCGTTCCACGTCGACGGCCAGGGCCTTGAGCGGCGACAGGTACAGCACCGAGCATGGCGGCAGCGGGTCGCCCGCCGTCCGGGCGGTGACCAGTTCGTCGATGGCGGACAGGAACGCGGCGAGCGTCTTGCCGGATCCGGTCGGCGCCACCACCAGCGTGTGCTCGCCCCGGCCCGCGGCTTCCCAGGCGCCGACCTGCGCCGCGGTCGGCTCCGCGAACGCCCCGGTGAACCAGTCCCGCACGAGGGGGTGGAACCGATCGAGAGGACCCGGCCGCCCGGTATGTGTTCCGTCCGCTGTGCTGTCGCCCACGACGACATTGTGCGGGCGACCACCGACAGTCCCACCCGAGCCGCCGGCTGCCGCTCGGATCCGGCGGCGGTGGGCGTCCTAGTCGGCGCGGCCGGCGTCGGCTGGTTGCTCGACCCGCCGCTATTCGGGAATAACCGCCGCTACTCGGGAATGATCAGCGTCTCGGTGCTCCGGTTCAATGTCCTGCCCTGGAAGAACGCCGGTTGCCGGGCCCGCATGAGGAACATGAAGACCGCCCCGAGCAGGATCAGACCGAGCCCGAGGACGAACACCACACCAAGGCCGAAGATGTCGACCCCGGTGCCGTCGTAGTCCGGATCCGCGCTGTCCCGAAGCGTCACGAAGAACACGAACCACAGGCCAAGGCCGCCCAGCAGGGGCAGCAGGAATTTGAAGACGACATTGTTGAAGCTGGTGAACAGTTCCCCGCGGAAGAACCAGACACAGCCGATTGCGGTGAGCCCGTAGTAGAAGCAGATCATCAGACCGAGCGAGAGGATCGTGTCGGTCAGCACGGCCTCGGACACCAGGAACAGGATCGCGTAGAACACCCCGGCGACGCATCCGGCGACGATCGTGTTGAACCCGGGCGTCTTGTACTTGGGGTGGATGCTGGCGAACCTGGCCGGCAACGCCCGGTAGGCCGCCATACCAAGCATCGTGCGGGTAGTCGGCAGGAAGGTGGTCATCAGACTGGCCGCCGACGAAGCCAGCACGGCCAGGAACAGCAGGTTGTTCCACGGGGTACCCATCACCGGTTCGGCCAATGCACCGAACACGTTGTCGGCGATCTCCTCGTTGCCCAACCCCAGGCCCTCGGTGCCGTCGCCCGCGTACATGAGGGCGGAGATCGACACCAGCAGGTAGGTCAGCAGGATCGAGACCACGCACAGCAGCGCCGCCCGGCCGGGGGTCTTGTCCGAGTCCTTGGACTCCTCGTTGACGGTCAGCGCGCTGTCCCAGCCCCAGAACGAGAAGATCGAGGCTCCCAACCCGGCGACGAACGCGGTCAGGGTGAGGCCGGTGAACGGGTTGAACCAGTCCCACGAGAACGACAGGCCGTTCGGGTCGTCCGGGCCGCCCGCCTTGGAGAACGCCATGACCGCGAACAGCGCCAGCACCGCGAGCTGGAAGAAGACCAGCACGAACTGCACCTTCTCCGTGGTGGTGATACCCCGGTAGGCGACCGCTGTGGCCGCCGCGATGAAGACCAGGCAGGTGCCGACGTTGACGAGCTTGTTCTCCCACAACGTGGCCAGGTCGGGGTTCTGGAAAAGGCTGCCCAGCAACTGGTAGAAGAACTGCACGCCGATGCCGGCCAGGTTGGCCAGCACGATGATGGTGGCCAGGATCGCCGCCCACCCGCCGAGCCAGCCCACGTACGGCCCGAAAGCGCGGGTGGTCCAGGTGAACGAGGTGCCGCAGTCCGGGTCGACCTTGTTGAACTCGCGGTACGCGTAGGCGGCGAAGAACATCGGGATGAAACCCGCGATGAAGATGATCGGCATCTTCACCCCGGCGACGGCTGCGACCAGCCCGATGGTCGCCGTCAGCGTGTAGGCAGGGGCGACACAGGAGATGCCGAGCACGGTGCCACCCAGCAGGCCGACCGACCCACCGGCCAGCCCCTTGTCCTTCTGCGCGTGGTGATGTCCGTCCCCGCCGAGCAGGGCATCCCCGACATGGTGCTCAGAACCGTGCTTCGAGCCCTCAATGCTCATGCTCAGCCTCGCTCAGATCCGCGGAACCGGTCCGATCACGAACGCGGATCACAGTAAACCCGACGTCGACGAGCCCGATACCCGTCGAACTCGATTTGTTTGCGATCGTGACGAAACGTAGACCGGCCCCGGGGCTCCTGGTCGCGGGCGCCCGGCCGGAGCGCGATCCTGATGGCATGCCAGCGGCGAACGAGCGGCCGACCGCCCACACCGACGTCACCGCGGGAACGAGGGACGGACCGCCCCGTCGCGGGTCGAGCCTGCGCGACGCGCTGCTGACCATCGCCGGGTTGATGGGCACGCTGGTGTTCGTCGAGCTCGCCGTGCCCACGACGTCCCGGATCACGGCGGCGTCCGTCCTCGACGCAGTGGCGGTGGCCGCGTTCACGGTCACCGGTCTGGTCGCCTGGCATCGTCGCCCGCACAACCGCACCGGGCGCCTGATGGTGGCCACCGCGGCCGCCCTGGTGGTCGCCGGAATGAGCGACGACGACGTACCCATCCTGCGGGCGGTGGGCGAGGTCACCGAGTCACTGCCGCTTGCGGTCCTGATCCATCTGCTGCTGGCGTTTCCGTCGGGGCGGCTCGACGGGCGGGCGCAGCGGATCTGGGTCGGTGTCGGGTACGTCGTCGCGCTCGGTCTGCAGTATCCCCAGCGGCTGGTCGCGCCGGACACTTCGACCACGGTCTGGAACATCCAGGCCGCCCTGGGACTCGTGGTGCTGATCGCCGCGTTCGTGCTGGTCAGCCGTCGATTGGCGAGCGCACCGAACATGGTGCGCCGGCAGCTGGCCCCGTTCGTCGTCGCCGGCTGCGTGATGCTGGTGATCGTCGTCGGCACGCTGGTCGTCCTGCACGCCGATCCGGAGCCGGCGGTCGCCGACCTGGTCGCGGTGGTCCAGGTGGCCGCGGTGTCGATCCTGCCGGCGGCGTTCGTCGTCGGCATGCTGGGCGGCGCCTTCGGACGGGCGGGGGAACTGGAGGAGTTGGCACTTGGCATCGCCGACGCCTCGGCCGATCCGGCGCTGCTGGATGCGCTGGTGGTTCGTGCCCTCGGCGATCCGACTGCCCGGGTGCTGTGGATGGTCGGTGACGGCCTGGTCGACAGTGCCGGCGCTCCGGCCGGCGGCAGGTCGGCCGGCCGGGGCTGGTGGCCGGTCGGTCCGGACGACCGACCGGTCGGCGGCCTGTCCTACGACCGCGCGTTGATCGCCGACACCGGCCTGGTCGCGACCGTTTCCGGGCCGCTCGCGCTGGCGATCGATCACCGCCGGCTCGTGGTCGACCTGCGAACGGCGGTCCGCGAACTCGACGACGCGGCCGAGCAGATCCGCACATCCCGGCGGCGGATCGCGTCCACCGCCGATGCCGAGCGCCGGCGGATCGCCCGAGACCTGCACGACGGGCCGCAACAGCGGATCGTGTTCCTCGGCATCGAGACCCAGCGGATCGTCCGTCGAGCCGAGGACCCGGCGTTCGTCAGAACGCTCGCCGAGGCGGTGAGCGAGCAGCTGCGCCAGCTGCTCGACGAGTTGCGCGCCCTCGTGCACGGCATCATGCCGGCCACCCTGACCGAACGCGGGCTCCCGGCCGCGATCACCGTGCTGGCCGAGCGGATGCCGGTGCCGGTGGAGGTGACGGTCGATCAGGCGATCGGCCGGCTGCCCGGCGAGGTCGAATCGGCCGGCTACTTCGTTGTCGCCGAGGCCCTCGCCAACGCAGTGAAACACGCTGGTGCCGAACGGATCACGGTCGACGTCCGGAGCTCCGGCGGCCGGCTGGAGGTGACCGTGGCCGACGACGGCCGCGGCCCGGGTGACGACGGACCAGGGTTCGGGCTGCGCAGCCTGCGGGACCGGGTCGCCGCTCTGGACGGTACGGTGACGCTCCACCCTGGACCCACCGGGGGATCGACCCTGCGGGCGGAGTTCGCATGCGCGTGATCATCGCCGAGGACGAGGTGTTGCTCCGCGAAGGCATCGCCCGAATCCTGGGCGACGAGGGCTACCAGGTCGTCGCGCTGGCCGGCAGTCGGGAGGAGCTGATCGGCAAGGTCGCCGCACACCGGCCGGACCTGGTGGTCACCGACATCCGGATGCCGCCGTCGTTCACCGACGAGGGCCTGGTCGCCGCACAGCGGATCCGCAGCGATCACCCGGGAACCCGGATCATCGTGCTGTCCCAACACGTCGACACCGCCGGTGCGGCCGATCTGCTGGCCGGCGGCGCCGACGGCATCGGCTATCTGCTCAAGCGGCGGGTGATGAAGTTGGACGAGTTCCTGGACGCGGTGCAACGGGTGGCCGCAGGCGGGTCCGCGATCGACCCCGAGGTGATCTCCGCGATGGTGCGGCGCGAGGTCCGGGACCAACGGGACAAGGGCCGGGACAAGGAGATCGCCGCGCTGACCCCCCGCCGGCTGGAGGTGCTCGAACTGATGGCGCAGGGGCACAGCAACGCCCGCATCGCGCGCGAGTTGGTGGTCACGGAGAAGGCGGTGGCCCGCAGCATCGCGCTGATCTTCCAGACCCTTGAGTTGCCGCCCGATCCCGACGACCACCGGCGTGTTCTCGCCGTCATCCGGTACCTGAACGGTGGACGCCCCGGAGCGCATGCAGGCTGAACCCGGCCCTTTGGGCCCCGGCGTCATTGAGCTCTGCGAATAATCCATTGTGAGTGAGTACTCACTCAAGTACGCTGGCGTGCCGTGACACCACCAGCCGGGCGAGCCGCCCCCATGCCCCCAGAGGAACGCCGCGCCGCGATCGTCGCCGCGGCCACCCCCCTGGTCTGCGACCACGGCGCCGCGGTCACCACCCGCGAGATCGCCGAGGCCGCAGGCATCGCCGAGGGCACGATCTTCCGGGTCTTCCCGGACAAGGATGCGGTCATCCGCGCGGTGGTGGAGAAGGTGCTGGACCCGGCGCCCTACGTGCACGCGCTGCGCGGCATCGACCCCGAGCAGGATCTGGAACGGGTTCTCGCGGAGGCCGTCGACGCCATGCGCAAGCGGCTGGAGAGCGTCTGGCAGATCATGTGGATGCTGCGCATCTCGGGACCCCCCGGCAATCCGCGGGACCAGTCGGCCTACGCCCCGTCGGCCCGACCCGACATGACGGCGGCCAACGACGCCGTCGCGGATCTGCTGATCCCGCACCGCGGCCGATTGCGACTGTCGCCGATGGAGGCGGCCCGGATGTTCCGGCTGGTCACCTTCTCCAGCGCGCACCCGGCGATCACCGACGGGCATGTGCTGCCCACCAAGGAGATCGTCGATTTGCTCCTGTACGGCATCGGCACCCGGAGCGAGCCGGCCGACCGCTCAGAACCAGTTGCCACCGAAGTCGGAGTGTTGTGATGCTGATCAGCCTGCTGCGCACCCACCTGCGCCCTTACACCGGCGCCCTGCTTGTCGTCGTGCTGTTCCAGCTCGTCGGCACCATCGCGAACCTGTACCTGCCGACGCTCAACGCCGACATCATCGACCTGGGCGTGGCCAAGGGCGACACCGGCTACATCGTGACCACCGGCGGAGTCATGCTGGCGATCACCGTGCTGCAGATCGTCTGCACCATCGTCGCCGTCTATTACGGCGCGCGGACCGCGATGGCATTCGGCCGCGACCTCCGCGCCGCGCTGTTCCACCAGGTCGGCACGTTCTCGGACCGGGAGATCGCCCAGTTCGGCGCCCCGTCGCTGATCACCCGGAACACCAACGATGTCCAACAGGTACAGATGCTGGTGCTGATGACCTGCACGCTGATGGTGTCGGCGCCGATCATGTGCATCGGCGGCATCATCATGGCCATCAAGACCGATTTCGGA
This sequence comes from uncultured Actinomycetes bacterium, assembly GCA_964476495.1. Lineage (GTDB taxonomy): Bacteria > Actinomycetota > Actinomycetes > Mycobacteriales > Nakamurellaceae > Nakamurella. The sequence goes on from CAYZBB010000058.1 coordinate 18,640, forward strand.
CTGTCCTGGCTGCTGGTGGTCTGCGTCCCGGTGCTGGTGGTGGCGATCGGTCTGGTAGTGATCCGGATGATCCCGCATTTCCGCGCGATGCAGGCCCGCCTGGACGTGGTGAACCGCGTGCTGCGGGAGCAGATCTCCGGCGTCCGGGTGGTGCGGGCGTTCGTCCGGGAACCCCTGGAGACCAAGCGGTTCGCCAAGGCCAACGCCGAGCTGACCGACAGCGCGCTGCGCGCGGGCCGGCTGATGGCCCTGATGTTCCCGATCGTCATGCTGGTCCTGAATGTCTCAAGCGTGGCGGTGCTGTGGTTCGGCGCGCACCGGGTGGACGACGGCGACATCGAGATCGGGGCGCTGATGGCGTTCCTGAACTACCTGATGCAGATCCTGTTCTCGGTGATGATGGCGACGTTCATGGTCGTCATGGTGCCGCGAGCCGCCGTCAGCGCGGACCGGATCAGCAAGGTGCTCGGTACCGAGTCGTCGGTCCGCCCACCCGCAAAGGGCGTCGTGCCGGATCGTCGAGAGGGCGAGGTCACCTTTGACGAGGTCGATTTCATCTACCCGGGGGCCAGCGACCCGGTGCTGTGCGGCATCTCGGTGACCGCCCGGCCCGGCACCACCACCGCGATCATCGGGTCCACCGGCGCCGGCAAGACCACGCTGCTGTCGCTGATCCCCCGGCTGTTCGACGTCACCGGCGGGTCGGTCCGGGTCGATGGGGTCGACGTCCGCGACTACGATCCCGAGACACTGTGGGACCGCATCGGTCTGGTCCCGCAGAAGCCGTTCCTGTTCAGCGGCACAGTGGCGTCCAACCTGCGGTACGGCAACCCGGACGCCACCGACGAGCAGCTGTGGCACGCGCTGACGATCGCGCAGGCGATGGACTTCGTCGCGGCCATGCCCGACGGTCTCGAGTCGCCGATCACCCAGGGCGGCACCAACGTCTCGGGCGGCCAGCGGCAACGGTTGGCCATCGCCCGGGCCCTGGTCGCCGAGCCACAGATCTACCTGTTCGACGACTCGTTCTCCGCCCTCGACCTGGCCACCGACGCCCGGCTGCGCGCCGCCCTCCGACCGCTCACCACCGAGCGGACGGTGATCATCGTCGCCCAGCGGGTGTCCACCATCGCGGACGCCGACCAGATCGTCGTTCTGGAGGACGGTCGGGCGGTGGGCATCGGTCGGTACGACGAGCTCATGCGGACCTGCCCGACCTTCGTCGAGATCGTGCAGTCCCAGCTGGCGGCGGAGGTGTCGGCATGACGACGGACCAGAAGGCCTCCGCGCCCGCCGGGGCCGCACCGCAACGTCCGGCGTTCGGTCCCCCGCAGCGCCGCGGCCCCGGCGGTGGACCCGGTGCGATGTTCGGCGGGATGGGGATGCCCGCCGAGAAGTCGCTGAACTTCGGTCCGTCGCTGCGCCGGCTGCTCGGCCGGATGCGCGGCGAACGGATCGGTCTGGTCCTCGTCTTCCTGCTCGGCGTGGGCAGCGTGATCTTCGCGGTGATCGGACCGAAGATCCTGGGCAACGCGACCAACATCATCTTCGACGGCATCGTCGGCCGGCAGCTGCCGGCCGGGATCACCAAGGAGCAGGCAGTCGAAGGCGCCCGGGCATCCGGAAACAGCACGTTCGCCGACATGCTGTCCGCGATGGACGTCGTGCCCGGCACGGGCATCGACTTCACCGCGCTTGCCCGCACGCTGCTGATCGTGCTGGCCCTTTACATCCTGTCCTCGGTGTTCGGCTACCTGCAGGGCTACATACTGAACGGGATCGTGCAGCGCACGATCCTCGAGCTCCGCTCGGAGATCGAGGACAAGCTCAACCGGCTGCCGTTGCGCTACCTGGACCGGCACCAGCGCGGTGAGGTGCTCTCCCGTGTCACCAACGACATCGACAACATCTCGCAGACGTTGCAGCAGACCATGTCCCAGGCGCTGACCTCGCTGCTCACGGTGGTCGGGGTGCTGGTGATGATGGTGATCATCTCGCCGCTGCTGGCGTTGGTCGCGTTGATCGCGGTGCCGCTGTCACTGGTGGTGACGACGCAGATCGCCAAGCGGTCGCAGCCCAAGTTCATCGTGCAGTGGCGCTCCACCGGCGAGCTGAACGCGCGGGTCGAGGAGACCTACACCGGACACAGCCTGGTCAAGGTGTTCGGCCGGCAGAAGGATGCCGAGGCCGCGTTCGACGCCAAGAACGACGAGCTGTACCGTGCGAGCTTCGGCGCGCAGTTCATCTCGGGCACGATCATGCCGTCGATGATGTTCATCGGGAACCTGACCTACGTGGCGATCGCCGTTGTGGGCGGGCTGCGGGTGGCCTCGGGCACCATGTCGCTCGGCGATGTGCAGGCGTTCATCCAGTACTCGCGGCAGTTCACCCAGCCGCTGACCCAGTTGGCGTCCATGGCCAACGTGCTGCAGTCCGGGGTCGCCTCGGCGGAGCGGGTCTTCGAGTTCCTTGACGCCGAGGAACAGTCGCCGGACCCTTCCTCTCCGCTGACGGTGCACGAGTCGCGCGGACGGGTGGAATTCGAGGACGTCTCCTTCCGGTACGAGACGGACAAGCCGCTGATCGACGACCTGTCGCTGGTGGCGTCGCCGGGGCACACCGTAGCCATCGTCGGGCCGACCGGGGCGGGTAAGACCACGCTGGTGAACCTGGTCATGCGGTTCTACGAGCTGGACGGCGGCCGGATCACGCTCGACGGCGTCGACATCTCCAGGATGACCAGATCCGACCTGCGGTCCCGGATCGGCATGGTGCTCCAGGACACCTGGCTGTTCGCCGGGACGATCCGGGACAATATCGCCTACGGCCGGCCGGACGCCACCGAGGAGGAGATCCTGCAGGCGGCGCGGGCGACGTATGTCGACCGGTTCGTGCGATCGCTGCCGGACGGGTACGACACGCTGATCGACGACGAGGGCAGCAACATCTCGGCCGGTGAGAAGCAGCTGCTGACCATCGCCCGGGCGTTCCTGGCGGATCCGGCGCTGCTCATCCTGGACGAGGCAACCAGCTCGGTGGACACCCGCACGGAGGTGTTGGTGCAGCATGCGATGGCCGCGCTGCGGGCGGACCGGACCAGCTTCGTCATCGCGCATCGGCTGTCCACCATTCGGGACGCCGACCTGATCCTGGTGATGGAGTCCGGGGCGATCGTGGAGCAGGGCACGCACGCGGAGCTGCTGGAACGCGGCGGGGCGTACGCGAACCTGTACAACGCGCAGTTCGCCGGCGCGGTGGTCTCCGAGTGATCTTGGTGACTTCGAGTCGTCCGGGGCCGTACGCCCCGTAGGCTCGGACCCGGAGAGGCCGACCAGGCTCCTCCGGGTCGTTGCTGTGAATGCCACCGTCGGCGTTCCTCCACTGCGCCGGGTCACCCGGGATCGCGAGTAGGCCAGCACCGCGGCCACTCCACTACCACCGATCCGTGAGGACCTTCATTCCCGTGACCAACCCCACTTCCGCGCGCTCCCGACCCGACTCGACCGCACGCTCTCGCTCTGGCCGGCGCCGATCAGCCGCCGACAGGACGAGCCCCCGCCAGGGCGGTCGACCCGCAGAGGCGGCCGGCGGCCGCCCGCGCCGGGCCACCCGGCCCGCCGGCCCGGCCGCCGTCACGCAACTGATCGCATCGGGTGAGCCCAGGGCCGCGACCCGCCCCGAAGCGAGCCCGCCAACGCCCGGCGAGGCCGCCGGCGGCGTCGGCTTCGCCGAACTCGGCGTCCCACCCACGCTGCTGCCGGCCCTGGCCGGCCTCGGCGTCCGTGAACCGTTCCCGATCCAGGCGGCGACCCTGCCGGCGACGCTCGCCGGGCGGGACGTGCTCGGGCGCGGCAAGACCGGTTCGGGCAAGACCATTGCATTCGCCATCCCCCTCGTCGCCCGACTGACCGGCGGCCGCCGTACCCCCGGCCGACCGCGCGGCCTGGTGCTGCTGCCGACGCGTGAGCTCGCGCTACAGGTCGCACGTACCGTCGAGCCGCTGGCCAGGACCGCCGGACTGCGCGCCGTCGTGGTGTTCGGCGGCGTCGGCTACGGCAACCAGACGGCGGCCCTGCGCCGCGGCGTCGACATCGTCATCGCCTGCCCGGGCCGGCTCGAGGACCTGGTCAACCGGCGGGAGTGCGACCTGAGCGGCGTCGAGCTCACAGTCCTCGACGAGGCCGATCACATGGCCGACCTCGGCTTCCTGCCGGTGGTCCGGCGGTTGCTGCGGGCCACACCGCCCCGCGGCCAGCGGCTGCTGTTCTCCGCCACCCTCGACAACGGGATCTCGGTGCTGGTCAAGGAGTTCCTGTCCGATCCGGTGATGCACGCGGTCGACGACGAGACGTCACCGGTGGCCGAGATGCAGCACCACATCTTCGCCGTCGATGCCGACAGCCGCGGTCAGGTGATCCGGGAACTCGCCCAGGGCGGAAGCCGACGGCTGCTGTTCACCCGCACCAAGCACGGCGCGAAGAAGTGGGCCGCGACGCTGACCAAGCAGGGCATCCCGGCCGTCGACCTGCACGGCAACCTGTCCCAGAACGCGCGGGAGCGCAACCTCGCCGCCTTTACCACCGGAACGGCCAAGGTCCTGGTCGCGACCGACATCGCCGCCCGTGGCATCCATGTCGACGACGTCGAGCTGGTTGTGCACCTCGATCCGCCGACCGAGCACAAGGCGTACCTGCACAGGTCAGGCCGCACTGCCCGGGCCGGTGCGGCCGGCACAGTGATCACCGTGATGCTCCCGGACCAGCGCGACGATGTGCGCAAGCTGATGAAGCAGGCGGGCATCACCGCGGCCACCGTTCGGGTCACTCCCGGCGACCCGGCGATCACGCGGCTGGCCGGCTGATTCTCCCGGCCACCCGCCGACGAACCCGGTACGGAAGGAAGACTCGACATATCGAGCTTTCCTTCCGTACTACTTCATTCTGCGACCCGCACGCGACAGTCAGCCCCGCACATCCGGGGTGTCCCCGGCCATCCCTGCTGCCGCAGCATCTGGCACACCTGGGCAGCGGCCGCACACGGTCGGGCGACGATATCGACCCAGCCGAAGCGGAGCACTACCTCACCTGCGAGCGCCAACCGGTTGTCCCGCCGCAGGTCCCGGAACGCTGCCTCCACCGGATGGCACGCCCTGCCGTCCAGTTCGACGACCGTGAACCACCGCCGATACCGAACGTCGTGATAGCAAGTGCCGGAGCCCGAGCGCTCGACCTCGTTCCGACTGCCCCGCGGCAATCCGTGTGCGCGTTCCACGTCGTGGAGGTACCGCCGCTCCAACGGAGATTGGACACCGACGTCCACGTCGGACAGCAGCTCGGCGATCAGCGACCGATGGGGATGTCGGGCCCGCCCCTCCAGCGTGGCCCGAAGTCGCGCCGCGGTGGTGAGCCTTCGCTGGGTCGATCTGGTCAGGATGTCGATGACGCCCTCGGACCCGGTGTGTTCCAACTGGTCGAGCACAGACTCCTCCAGGCGCGTTCGTGTCGGTGTCCGGCTGGGATGGATGCGATGCGGCAGCAATATCGACCGGTGAATGCGCAGACCCGGCTGCGACGCGACTCGTCGCGCGCCGGGAATCGTGAGGTGGGTGACGGCCGGTGCTTCGTCGAGCACACCGTCGAGCCAGAGCGCCGTTCCCGTGACTGAGCGCGGCGCCGGTGCCGGCGTAGAGCAGCGCTGCCCAGGCGATTGCCTCATTCGGCACCGGCCCCCGATGGACGATGTAGACACCCGGAAGCAACGTCCGCCATCGCTTGTTGGCCAGGTGGCGGGACGCCTGGGATCGGTTCAGACCGGCCGCGAGGAGTTGGCGCCGCGAGATGACGCCGAACTGCTCGCTCGCGGCGTGGTGCCACGCTGGCGGGTCGTTGGGCACGGCGTGAGTGTGAGCTCGCGCGGCGCCTGACAAAAGGGGCTTCGTACCGGCCTGTGGATAACCACGATGAGAAGCTGCCGACGGTCGAGCGGAGCGGCGTGCTGTCCCCATAGCTGTTTCCGCCGTAGCGTTTCGGCGCCGGTCGGGTAGAGTCGTCAGCCCGCCCCGGCCCGCCGGGCCGAATCGCGTCGGCCCTTCACGAGTCGGCCCACCACACGGAAAGAAAGCTCGACATATCGAGCTTTCCTTCCGTCCCGGCCGTCCCGGGATCAGGCGAAGAACGCGTCCACGTCGGCGCGGGTGACGTCGGCCAGCCGCGCCGGCTGCCACCGCGGGTTGCGGTCCTTGTCCACCACCTGGGCCCGGATGCCCTCGGTCAGGTCGGCGCGGGTCAGGAAGTGCGCGGCGAGACGCAGGTCCTGCGCCAGCACCTCGGGCAGCGTCATCGAAGCGGCGGCGTGGATCGCCCGGAGCGTCACCTTGACCGACGTGGGGCACATTCCGGCAAGCGCCTCACCGGCCGCCCGCGCCGCCGGGTCCGGATGGGACAGCAGTGCCCTAAGGATGCGCTCGGCGTCGTCGGACGCGTAGCACTCATCGATCCAGGTCGCACCGTCGAGCGCACCCGGCTGCGGCGCCGCCGGGTGCAGGACGGGCACCACACCCGACGTGAGCGACTCGGTGACCGCCTCCAGCTCCGCCGCCGGGACGACGGCGTCGGCAAGACCGGCGGTGATCGCATCCGCCGGGTCCAGCCGGGCACCGACCAGCGCCGCATGCAAGCCGAGCCGGCCCGGTGATCGGGCCAGCCGGTACAGCATGCCCACGTCCGGCCACAACCCGATCAGCGTCTCGGGCATCGCCAGCAACGAGTCCTCGGTGACGATCCGATGCCGGCAGTGCGCCGACACCCCCAGTCCACCGCCAAAGGTGATGCCGCGCTGGTAGGCGACGATCGGCTTGGGGTAAGAGGCCAGGGCCGCGTTCATCGCGTACTCGGCGGCCAGGAATTCCATGGCGTCCGGGGTGCCGTCGAGGATCGACTGCCGCAGGGCCCGGATGTCCGCTCCCGCACACAACCCGCGGTCGCCGGCCCCCTCGATCAGCACCACCGTGACCCGGGGATCCTCCACCCACCCGGCGAGCGCCTCCTGTATCGCATTGATCATCGACAGGGTGAGCGCGTTGATCTGCCGCGGCCGGTTCAGCGTGATCCGGCCGAGCCGGTCCTCCACACGCGTCAGGACGGGGGCATCAGCGGGTTCTGGCACGGGGCCACGGTAGTCAACCGTCCGGAAGGCCCGCGCAACACCCGGTCGCGGCTGCGTCACGGCGTCGCATCGATCCGGATTTCAACGTGCGGATACCGACAACAGTGGAATGCTCTGCTCCAGCAAGATCACCGAAAGGGGAGCTCATGGGCGAGCACGGTGGCAGTTTCGACAAGAGTGCGTCCATCTATGACGACTCCGACGAGGGCAAGGGCGTCGTTCGGATCGCATCCGTCGCCGCCCTCGGCGGCTTCCTGTTCGGCTACGACAGCGCGGTCATCAACGGCGCGAACGCCGCGATCGAGGCAGAATTCAACGCCGACGCCGCGTCTCTCGGCTTCGCGGTTGCTTCGGCTCTGCTCGGCGCCGCGGCCGGTGCCCTGATCGCGGGTCGGATCGCCGATCACATCGGTCGGCTGATGGTCATGCGGATCGCCGCAGTGCTGTTCTTCGTCGCCGCCATCGGTACCGGCTTCGCCTGGGACCTGTGGGTCCTGGTCCTCTTCCGGATCGTCGGCGGACTCGGTGTCGGCATCGCCTCGGTGATCGCCCCCGCCTACATCGCCGAGATTGCGCCGGCCAGACTTCGCGGCAGACTCGGGTCACTGCAACAGCTGGCCATCGTCACCGGCATCTTCATCTCGCTTCTCGTCGACTACATCTTCGCGACCATCGCCGGCGGGTCCGGCGAGGTCCTCTGGTTTGGCCTCGAGGCCTGGCAGTGGATGTTCCTGGCGATGATCGTTCCGGCCGTCATCTACGGCCTGCTCGCACTGACCATCCCGGAGTCCCCGCGGTTCTTGATCGCCAAGCACCGCCTGCCGGAGGCAAAGGCAATCCTCACCGACCTGCTCGGGCCGAAGAACATCGACGCCAAGATCCAGAGGATCCGCGAATCGATGGAGCGCGAGAAGGAACCGTCGTGGCAGGACCTGAAGGTGCCGGCTACCGGACGGATCGCCGGCATCGTCTGGATCGGCCTGGCGCTGTCGGTCTTCCAGCAGTTCGTCGGCATCAACGTGATCTTCTACTACTCGAACATCCTCTGGGAGGCCGTCGGCTTCACCGAGGACCAGTCGTTCATCATCACCGTCATCTCGGCAACCATCAACATCCTGACCACGCTCATCGCGATCGCCACCATCGACCGGATCGGACGTAAACCGCTGCTGATCATCGGGTCGATCGCCATGACGATCACGCTGGCGACGATGGCGCTCATCTTCGGCACCGCCGGGGTCTGCACGGCCGAGATCGCCGGCCAGTGCACCGCCGACAACGTCGCCGCCGCCACTCCGAACCTGTACGTGGCGATCCTGGGCACCGCGTCCCCGACGGTCGCCCTGATCGCGGCCAACCTGTTCGTCGTCGGCTTCGGCATGTCGTGGGGCCCGGTGGTCTGGGTGCTGCTCGGCGAGATGTTCCCAAACCGTATGCGGGCCGCCGCGCTGTCGCTGGCCGCCGGCGGGCAGTGGGTCGCCAACTGGTTGATCACCGTCAGCTTCCCGAGCCTGAAGGACATCTCGCTGGCCCTGGCCTACGGCCTGTACGCGGGCTTCGCGTTGCTGTCGTTCTTCTTCGTCCTGAAGTTCATCGAAGAGACGAAGGGCAAGCAGCTGGAGGACATGCACGCCTGACCCGGCCGGCAGACCGCCCGGCACTCCTCAGTCCAGGGCGACGATCACCTCGACCCGGTCCAGCACGACATCCAGCCACTTGCTGTAGGCGCCGTCCAGGATCCAAGCCCCGCCACGGCAGATCGCTTCGACGCGGCGACGCTGCTCCGTGTCAGGCACTTCGATCCAGCCGGGCAGCCAGGTCAACTCGTCGACCGCGTGCCACGGCAACCCCGTGGCGGCGCTGATATCCGCCGCGGCGCGCGTCTTGCCGGACCCGCTGACGCCGTACACGACGATCCGGCGAGCCTTACGGAAGTCCCCGCCACTCGCCATCGGTCGAGTGTCCCCCCTCACCCGGTGTGGCCCCTCACCCGGTGTGGCGCCCCGCCCGGGTGTTGATCAACACCCGAGGGAGGGTCAGGCGGTGGTGATCGCCCGCAGCACGTCCATCCGGGCCGCTCGGCGGGCCGGCCACACCGCGGCGAGCACACCTATCAGCGCCGCCAACGCCAGGAACACGGCGAGCTGCCCCACCGGGACCGCCAGCACCGACACCCCCTGGTCCGACAGCGCCTGCTGGATGCTCACCCCGAACACCAGCCCGAGCCCGAGCCCGAGCACCGCGCCCAGCACGGCGATCGCGACGGATTCGAGCCGCACCATGGACCGCAGCTGCCGACGGCTCATGCCCACCGCGCGCAGCAGGCCGACCTCACGCGTCCGTTCGATCACCGACAGGGCAAGGGTGTTCACGATGCCCAGCACGGCGATCACCACCGCCAGTCCGAGCAGCGCGTACACGATCGCCAGGATCTGGTCGACGGGCGCGCGTTGCTCGGCGGCATACGCCGCCTGATCCTTGGCGGTGATCGTGGGCTGATCGGCGAGCGCGGCTTCGATGTTCGCGGTGACCTCGGCCGCATCCGAACCCGGCGCCCGCGACACGTAGACGATCGAATCGACCGGAAGCAGGCCGCCCCGCTTCAGGACATCCAGCGGAACGATGGTCGCGCCGGCCAGCTGGGTCGGCTCGACGATAGCGGCCACTCGCAGCTCGGCGGTCCCGTCCGGCAATGTCAATGCAACGACATCACCGACATGCCAACCGTTCTCGACCGCCCGATCGGCGGCCACGACGAGACCGTCCGCGTCCAGGGTCCCCTCCCGGACGGTCAGGTTCACCATCCGGGCATAGTCGGCGGCCTGCGTCGCGGTGACGAAGGTGTCGACGCCATCGATCCGGGCCTGCCCGTAGCGGACCTGGACCACATCGGCGACGCCGGGCACCCCGCCGATGCGACCGGCGATCTCGGCGGAGAACGGGGATCCGATCGCGTTGGAGACAACGTAGTCGGCGCGCAGGTCGGTGGTGACCAGATCGTCGACACTGGCCTTGGCCGATTGGCCGAGCACCGCCATCGCGCTGACCAGGGCCAGCCCGATCATCAGCGCGGACGCGGTGGCCGCCGTGCGGCGGGGATTCCGGCGGGTATTCTGCCGGGCGAGCCGCCCGACCGTCCCGAACAACCGTGGGAACGGGGCCGCAATGAGCGTGACTATCGGTCGTCCGATCACCGGAGCCAGCAGCGCCACCCCCACGAAGACCGCGAGTACGCCACCTCCCAGCACGGCCATCCCGCCGTCGAAACCCAACGACCACACCATGAGTCCCGCACCGATCACGGACAGCGCGGTGCCGGCGACGAGCCTGCGGTGCATCGACGACTCGGGCAGCGCCACGTCGTCCCGCATGGCGGCGACCGGTGGCACCTGCGCCGCCCGGCGGGCCGGCAGGTACGCAGCGACCAGGGTGATCAACGTTCCCACGGCGTACGCGACGGCTACCGTGCGCCACTGGAACACCAAGCCGGCGCCGGACAGGTCGAGCCCGATCGCCCCGAACAGCGTCTTGAGGCCGACCGCGAGGCCGAAGCCGAGACCCAGCCCGACGGTCGATCCGAAGATGCCGACCACCAGCGCCTCGACGAGCACGGACCCGGTCACCTGCCGACGGGAGGCCCCGAGCGCGCGCAGCAGGGCAAGTTCCCGAGTGCGTTGGGCGACGAGGATCGAGAAAGTGTTCAGGATGAGGAATGCCCCGACCACCAGGGACACCGCGGCGAACACGAGCAGGAAGGTGGTGATGAACGAAAGGCCCTCCTGCAGGTTGGTCTGGTTCTCCGCGGCGATCTGGGCGTCGTCGAGCGCCTCGAGACCGGGCGAGAGGGCGGCTGCCACCTGTTCCTGCAGCTGCTGATTGGAGGCGGATCCGTCGCCGGTGACGGCGATGTCGGTGAACGCATCCTGCCCACCCAGGTAAAGCCGTTGCGCGGTGGCGGTGTCCATCAGTACCAGGGTGGCGCCGATGGTGTTGCCGGTCTCGCCGAACCGCACGGTGCCGACCAGGGTGCCGTGCACAGTGGGCTCGGGACCGGCGGTGACCAACGTGATCTCGTCGCCGAGGACGTAACCGGCTGCGGCGGCGGCCTTGTCGTCGACCAGGAACTGGTCGGGACCGGCCGGGGCGGACCCGGAGGTGATGGTGACGATCGGCGATCCATCGGCGGCCGGACCGTCGTTGTAGGTCACGCCGATGCCCGGCGCGCCGCCGCCGCTGCCCACCACCTTGCCGTCGGCGCCGACGATGAAGGTGCTCTGGTCGCTGACGTTGCCGTCGACCCTGGCCACGCCGGGCAGGTCGGCGAGCACCGACAGCACGTCCGCCGGCACGGTCCGGGCATCGGCACCGGTGAACCCGCCCGAGTCGGATGCGGCGGCGGGCCGGACGGTCACGTCGGGCGCGGTCTGCCGGAACAGGTCGCTGAAGCTGCGGTTCAGCGTATCGGTGAACACGAAGGTGCCGGCGACGAACGCCACCCCGAGGATGATCGCGAACGCGCTCATGCCAAGCCGGAGCTTATGCGCCACAATGCCTTTCAAGGTTGCTGCGAGCATGTCGGTCAGCCCTTCACGACCGGGGCGTCGAAGTGCCGCATCCGCTCCAGCACCCGGTCCGCGGTGGGGTCGAGCATTTCGTCGACGATCCGGCCGTCTGCCAGGAACAGCACCCGGTCGGCGTGGCCCGCGGCGTTCGGGTCGTGGGTGACCATGACGACTGTCTGCCCGAATTCGTCCACCGAGCGCCGCAGGAATTCCAGTACCTCCGCGCCGGCGACCGAGTCAAGATTCCCGGTGGGCTCGTCGGCGAACACGATCTCCGGACGTCCGGCCAGCGCGCGGGCGCAGGCGACACGTTGCTGCTGGCCGCCGGACAGCTGACTCGGCTTGTGGTCCAAGCGGTTCCGCAGACCCACGGTGTCGATGACGGTGTCCAGCCAGGCCTTGTGCGGCCGGCGGCCGGCGATGTCCATCGGCAGTGTGATGTTCTCCAGCGCGGTCAGGGTCGGCACCAGGTTGAACGCCTGGAACACGAACCCGATCCGGTCCCGGCGGATCCGGGTGAGCTCCTTGTCGCCCAGCCGAGTCAGGTCGGCGTCGCCGACGAACACCGACCCCGCGGTCGGGCTGTCCAACGCGGCCAGGCAGTGCATCAGGGTCGATTTGCCGGATCCGGACGGGCCCATGATCGCCGTGAACTGGCCTGTCCGGAAGTCGACGCTCACCCCGTCCAGGGCGGTCACCTCGGTATCGCCGGCGCCGTACGTCTTGCGCAGCCCGACGGCCCGGGCGGCCGGGATCACGGCCCGCTCGTCGAGGACGGCAACAGCGACCGGCTCAGATTCGGCGTGAGTCATGCTTGTCTCCCACGGTTTCCAATTGATGTTCAGGACCGTTTCGGACGATAGGCGCGGCTGGAGAGCGCCGAAATCGGGTGAGTCCCCGGGTGCCGGGTAGGGGAACCCCTACCTTTCCCCTGCCCGTCGGCCGTTTCCCTGCCCGTCCGCCGGTGTGTGGTCGGTCCCGAACCGCGAGACCCCGGGCGGGCGACGGCGTTGCTCACGGTCCGCGCGTCCCGCTCGCCCTGCAGCATGAGGCAGACGTACAACGGGTGAGCGCCGCGGGTGGGGCACGCCGGCGGAGGGCGGCGCGGTCAGTCGACGGGCTGCTGGCGCCCGCCGGCCGCAACAACCAGTCCGGTGAGCTCGGCTTGCACGTCGTCCAACGGACCGATGTCGCCGGTGGCCCTGGACAGCCCGACCGCCCCCTCCAGCGAGGCGATGACCATCCGAGCCAACGCCGGCGCCCGGTCGGCGGGCACGCCGTCGTCGACGAGGACCTCGGCCAGTGAGGAGTTCCAGGCCGCGAACACCGTCCTGGCTGCCTTCCGGTGCCGCTCGTCCTTTGCCACAGCCGCCGCAAGCACCGGGCATCCTGCCCGGAAGTCACTCTTGACCAGGATCCTGCGCCAGGCGTCGACGACCCGCCGGAGGATCTGCTCGGAGCCGAGACCGCGGGCCGACTCGATGATCCGGTCGACCTCGTCGCCGACGTGGTTGACCGCATCGTTGACCAACGCCGCCTTGCCCCCAGGGAAGAAGTGATAGGTGGAGCCGAGCGGGACACCCTCCTGGTCCGCCAGCTCGCGCAGGCTCATCGCGTCCACGCCGCGACGGCTGATCATCCGGGCCGCTCCGGCCACCATGCGGGTTCGCGTGTCATGGGTCATGCCCCAATCCTATTGCACGGCTATGACAGTTGTCATAGTCTGCCGCCATGGTCCTCTATGACACTCGTTATAACGAGACGATCCGCGCGGACGACGGCCACCGGCTGCGCGCCGCCTGGTTTCGTCCGACCGACGCCCGTGGCGCGGTGCTACTGGCGCCGGCCATGGCCACGCCGTCGACGTTCTACCGGCCGCTGGCGCGGTGGCTCGCCGACGCGGGGTTCCTCACCCTGACCTTCGACTACCGCGGGACGGGCAGTCGCGACGAGCTCAGGGCCGAACGGGGCGACCTGGTCCGCTGGGGCGGCGACGCGGCCAGCGCGCTGGAGGCCCTGGTCGAGCAAGCCGACGGATTGCCGGTGACCTGGGTCGGGCACTCGCTGGGCGGTCAGGTCCTGCCGTTCGCTCACCATGGGCTCGTCGACCGCGCGGTGAACCTGGCCAGCGGAAGCGGTTACTGGAGGTACAACGCACCCGCGGTGCGTCGACGTGCGCCCTTGCTCTGGCACACCGTCGGGCCGGCCGCCATCGCAGCCACCGGTTACTTTCCCGGCCGCCGGCTCGGCATCATCGGCGACGTCCCGCCGAACGTGATGCGCCAGTGGCGCCGCTGGTGCCTGTCCCCCGGATACTTCGAGCCCGACGTGCCCAGGGTCGCGGAGCGTTTCGCCCGCGTCACCACCCCGGTGACCAGCCTGTGGTTCACCGACGACGAGCTTCTCACCGCGACCGCGATCGATCGGCTGGACGACCTGTTCACCGGCACCATGATCGAGCGGCTGCGAATCGACCCCGCCGACCACGGGCTGTCCCGGGTCGGCCATCACGGGTTCTACAGGGAGTCGGGACGCCCGTTGTGGGAGCCGCTGCTGCTTCCCCGGCTCGCCGCCGTTCCCGGGCCGGAGCCCTTGTCAGAACCAGAACCCGCTCCAGAGCACGTGCGCGTTCCAGAGGCCGAGCGCGTTCCAGAGCCCGAGCCGGTCCTTCAGAACAGCGTGTCCGGCCCGGCGGTGGCCGGCCGTTCCAGATCCAGCAGGTAGGCCTTGCGGGCAAGGCCGCCGGCGTAACCGGTGAGGGAACCGTCGCGCCCGACCACCCGGTGACAGGGCACCACGATCGAGATCGGGTTGCGGCCGTTCGCCGCGCCGACCGCCCTGGCCAGCCCGGGGTCGCCGAGCTGCGCGGCGAGCTGACCGTAGGTGCGGGTCCGGCCGTGCGGGATGGCGGTCAGCAGCTGCCACACCCTGCGCTGGAACGGGTTCCCACGTGGTGCGAGCGGCAGGTCGAACGCGGTCCGCTCGCCGGCGAAGTATTCGGCCAGCTGCTCCCTGGCGTCGGCGAACGGACCGTCGGCCCGAGGCCCGAAGGTGTCCGGCCCCGGGCGGCGGGCATGGTCGGCGAAGTACAGGGCGGTCAGCGCCTCGCCGTCGCCGACCAGGGTGAGCTCGCCGATCGGGGAGTCGACGACGGTGTACACGGTTTCATCATCGCGCGGCATACGGAGTAGACGTCCGGACGTCCACCGGCGTGAGGCGGCGTCGGGGAGTTGGCAAGATCGCACGGGTGACCGCCACACCGCCGGCCCGCCGCCCCCGTTCCCGGATCCTGGACGCCCTGCACTGGCCCCGTGAGCGGCCGATCCGTACCGTCATCGGCTTCCTGGGGATCGCCATCGGCGCCAGGATCGTGCACCGAGTGCGTTTCGAGCGCGGCGACCACATCCCGGCCACCGGGCCGGCCGTGATCGTGGCGAACCACCTGTCCGAGACGGAGACCCTGGCGCTGGCCCGCCTGGTCACCGGACACCACCGGTTTCCGCACTTCCTGGCCAAGGCGGAAGTGTTCGGCTGGCCGATCGTCGGGCGGATCATGCGGGCCGCGCGGCAGATCCCGGTGCTGCGGGGTACCGAACGAGCAGTCGAGTCGATCGCCGCGGCGGGCAGGGCGCTGGACCGGGGCCACGTCGTATGCCTGTACCCGGAGGGGACTCGGACCCGAGAAGCGGACCTGCGGCCGGGGCCTGGCAAGACCGGTGCAGCCCGGCTCGCCCTTGCACACCCGGACGTGCCGGTCATCCCCGTCGGCATGTGGGGTCCCCGGCCGGGCACCAAGGAGCTGTGGCGCCGGCGCACGGTGCGGATGATCGTCGGCGAGCCCGTTGACCTGTCGCTATGGGCGGGCCGTGACGAGGACGCAGAGGCGGTGCACGCGGCCACCGCGCAGATCATGGCGACGATCACCCAGCTCACCGAAACCGCGCGTGGTGCGCCCTTCGACCCGATCGACCCCGCCCGCTCGGCTCCATCCTCGGGTGGTTGACCGGCCGCCGGGGTACGGTTTTGGAGGGCTCAGCGGCGTGCCGTATGCTGTCCAGGCTCCCAACGGTCGCCGTTGGAGGCTGGGTTGCCAAGGCCAAGCCCCCATCGTCTAGAGGCCTAGGACGCCGCCCTTTCAAGGCGGTAGCACGGGT